>CAJGBR010000023.1 GCA_904501625.1 uncultured Rikenellaceae bacterium | reverse complement strand
ATATAAGGCATTTAAAACACCAACAGCTGTGGCAACTTTTTTGGTCGAAAAGGCTGCGATGTTTGAGCAACTTATCAATAGTGTCGAATCACGAATTAACCTGAGGATTGCAGAGATTGTCAAAAACGAATTGTACAAGATTGATAAAATTTCGAAAGAGGTGAAGATTGTGACTCAACGTTTAATTGCCGAGCAACGTAATCGTTTGGCAGTGGGGCAGACAAAGTTGAGTTATGCCTATTCGCATATTAATCGTGAACGGTCGACATTGTCTGCAATTGAAAAAATGTTTGCCGATAGGATTAAACAATTTATAGAGACCAATCGGTTGAAAATAGGTCTGCTGGAATCGTTGGTCAAGAGTCATTCTCCAGAACAGATATTGAAACTTGGTTACTCGATAGTTAGAGTCAATGGTCGGGTAGTGCAGAATGTCGAAATGGTAAAAAAAGATGACAACATTGAGATAATGATGTACGATGGAGTGGTGAATGCTAAGGTCGAAAATGTGAAATCAAAAGATAAATAATGAAAAAAGAAAAGATTACGTACGAAGAGGCAATGGCCGAAATCGAAAGAATCATCGAACGAATGGAAGCAAATAATGTCAACATAGACAATTTGTCAGTTGATTTGTCGCGTGCAACCAAATTGATCGAACTCTGTCGTGAAAAATTGAATAAAACAGAGGCTGATGTCGATAAGATACTAAATAATGTTAAAAATAATAAATAACACAAATGATGAAAAGATTACTACTGATTGTAACAATGTTGCTTGTGTCAGGGTCAACCCTGATGGCTCAGAAACGAGCAATTACACAGGCAGATTATGATGGTTGGAAGAGCCTGACTAAAACAAATGTCTCATTTGATGGCCGCTATTTCTATTATGAGGTTGCACCACAAAAGGGCGATCCTGAGTTGGTAATCCAGTCTGTTGATCTGAAAAAATCAAAACGAATTCAATGTGCTAAAAATTTCTCATTTGTCGGCAATAACTACGGTATGTTTACGATTTCTCCGGCAGATAAATTGGTACGTGAACTCAAACGCAAAAAAACTGATCAAAAGAAGATGCCGGTTGATACGACCTATCTGATCAACCTCGAAAATATGGAGTATACTCCGATTGAAAAGGGGTTGTCATTGAAAACCGTAGGAGAGACGCCGTATGTATATTTTACTCGTACTATAAAGTTGCCAAAGGATACAACAAAGGCAAAAGAGACTAAGACTGAATCTAAAGATTCGACTAAGTCTAAAAATATTGCTCCGAAACCGACAAGTTTTAACAGGTTTGTACTCAAAAATCTTGAGACCGGAGACTCGATATTTGTCGATAGTGTGAAGAGTTCTATATTTCATAAATCAATGACTTTGGTCTATGTGAAGGAGGTTGATTCGACAGATTGTCTGTATATCCAAAAAAATGGTATCACAACTAAAATATTTGCAGATGCAAAGACCGAAATCAAAGATATGATTTTTGACAAAAAAGGTGAACAATTGGCATTTGCATATAGTGCAGATACTGCTAAGAAGGACAAACTTTACAATCTAGCATACGTTGACTTGAAACAATTTGATAAGAAGAGTATCAAAAAAGTGAAGATCGACAGATTGGAGTTGAACAATTCAGACCAAATGCCTGACGGTTTTTGTGTCGGTACGGGACTCTCATTTACTAATGACGGGAAATTGTTGCAATTTACACTCAATAAGCGTCTGAAAGAAGAGCCCAAAGATTCGTTGCTTGATGATGAAAAATTCAGCCTTGATTTGTGGAGTTACACTGACTCGGTAAATATGACAAAACAGTTAGTGAAAAAAAATGCAGAAGAGTCATATACTGCAATTTGGAATGTGAAAACCAAAAAGTGGTTGCAACTTGGAAATGAGTACATCTCAACTGTTTCAATACCGACAATTACAGATGAGATGTTGGGTTATTGTGTTACATCACGTCCATATCAAATCCAATCGGAATGGGAATATCCAGTAGGTTATGACTATTATCTTGTTAATCTCAATACGGGTAAACGCGAATTGATGCTGGAAAACTTTGTTGGAAGTATCTATGCCTCAAAAGATATGAGATATGCATTGGCATTTAATGCTAAGTTGGGTGAGTTGTCGATTGTCGACTTCAGAACAAAAGAGATTAAACCGATTGATGTCCCAACCAATTTCACCAAAGAGATAGATACTCCGACCAATAAACCTCTCTATGGAACACTCGGCTGGAGTGATGATTATGCATTCTATCTCTATGATCAATATGATTTGTGGAAAATTGATGCTACGGGCAAAGAGGCTCCCAAGTGCATCACCAATGGTTTTGGTCGTGATAACAAACGAACTCTGAGAGCAGTGATGATCTTTAATAAAGTTCCAGGTGAACCAACTTCAATTAAGGAATCGGACATTAAATTGTATCAGGCTTTTGACCCGCAGACTAAACAATGTTACTACTATAAGGCTGACGGAACCGGTAATTTTAAAGAGCTGATGGGTGGCAATTATACATACGGAATCAGAGCCTATGGTTATAAAGATATTGATGTTTGTTTGTGGACACGCGAAAATTTCAATGAAGAGCCCAATCTCTGGATTAGTAACAAATTCTTTGAAAATCCTCAAAAGGTTACGACATTTAATCCGAATATGAACAACCTGAAGTGGGGTAGTGTCGAACTTATCGAGTGGACAGATTTTAATGGCAAAAAATCAACAGGTTTGCTCTACAAACCCGAAAACTATGACTCGAACCGAAAGTATCCGACCATTGTCTATTTCTATGAAAAGTCGACAGACGATATGTTTAGATTCCACAAACCACAACCAAGTTGGTCTATTATAATTCCGTCTGTTTGTACAAGCAATGATTATGTAGTATTTATTCCGGATATTGATTATGAAATTGGTTATCCCGGAAAATCTTGTTACAATAAGATCGTCAGCGGTGCTCAAGCACTCATTGAACGAGGAATAGCCGATCCAGATCGTATTGGTCTACAAGGTCAAAGTTGGGGCGGTTATCAGATTGCCTATCTTGTGACTCGAACCAATATGTTCAGATGTGCAAGTCCTGGAGCTCCTGTTTCAAGTATGGTCAGTGCATATACGGGTATTCGTACAACAACTGGTATGGTCAGAATGTTTATGTATGAACACGGTCAGAGCCGTATCGGTGCATCGTTGTGGGAGGCTCCGATGCGTTATGTCGAAAACTCACCGATTTTCTTTGCGCCGAGAGTAGAGACACCACTGCTTATCCGTCACGATGATGCTGACGAGGCTGTGCCTTACCAACAGGGTGTCGATTTGTTTATGGCATTGAAACGTTGTGGTAAAAAGGTTTGGTTGCTCAACTACAATAAGGAACCTCATAATCTGAGATCACGAGCTGCACGTATGGACTGGGATCTCAGAATGATGCAGTTCTTTGATTACTATTTGAAAGATGCCAAGATGCCACGCTGGATGAAGGAGGGTATCTCGGTTAAAGAAAAAAATAAAGATCGCAAATATGATCTGGTTGACTAACTATTACCAATCAAATCAGGGTGTCCGAAAAAGTTCTCGGGCACCCTTTTTATTTCATATTAAATTTGATAACTTTGTAGCATAAAAAACAATCGCAATGGAATTTCCCAAACTGAACTTACCATATAATCAGCTACGCATAAGACGTACTGCGACCAATTCGTTCAAGATTTGGGATCAATGTCGGGTTAAGTGGCTCGATGCAACTCCCGAAGAGTGGGTGCGTCAAAATTTTATTGCATATCTGATTGCCAATAAAAATTGTCCTGTACATTATATTAGTCAAGAGTATCCGGTCAATCTGAATGGTCAGTCTCAGCGAGCTGATATTCTGGTGTTTGATTCAACCGGAGCCCCTTGGTTACTGGTCGAGTGTAAGGCAACTGAAATATCCCTTTCGGAAAATGTGATGATGCAGGCTGCACGATATAATATGGTAATTAAGGCACCATATCTAATTGTTACTAATGGATTGCAACACATCTGTTTTGGTCGTAATGCTGATAGTGATGGTGTGCTTATTCCCTGTGAGCTTCCCAATTGGCCGTAGTCTCGTAAAATCTTTCCAAATCAAAAAGGTATAATTATTGATATTCTTGAACTAAAAACATTTGGTTATGAATATCGTGATTACAACTTTGAATTCTTGGGATTATCCTGATGCCAATATCAAAATTTTAGCAGAACAATTTTCTGCACGACACAATGTATTGTTTGTCAATACGCCACTTGATGTTTTCGGAATGGTACAGGGATTCAAAAGCGTGGATAGTTGTGATCGTGTGAAAAATATTCGTAAAACAACTCCGATATTCAGACAAATAAACAATCGAATGTGGATATTTACTCCGCCTGTTGCAATCTCGGCACCAGGAAACATCTACTCGGAGATACTCTTCGATTTGATTAACCGAAAAAATAATCGACGTCTTGCACGTGAGATCAAGTGGGCAATGAATCAAGTCAATATGAAAGGAGAATTTATACACTTGAATGACAATGATATTTTTAGCGGATTTTATATGAAAGAGCTATTATGCCCAAAATTTTCAATCTATTATAGACGTGATAACTTGTTGTCCATTCCATATTGGAGTCGTAATGGTGTGAGACTTGAACCTCAATTGATAAAGAAATCAGATGCTGTAGTGACCTGTTCGGAGACACTCGCAGCATCGGTTCGTCCATATAATTACAGAACGTTTAATATAGGTCAGGGAGCCGATTTAGAGTCAATCAAGATGCAGAATAATCAATTTGTCATACCTCGAGATATGAACGGAATCCGTGGGCCGATAATCGGTTTTATCGGGAATCTTGCCGCTCTGTATACTTCGGCAAATACGATACATCGGGTTGCTCGTGAACACCCGCGTTGTTCGGTTGTGTTGGTAGGACAGGAAGATCGAGCGTTCGCATCACACACGCTACATCTGTTACCCAATGTTTTCTTCCTTGGATCAAAACGATATGTGGATATGATGCAATATATTCATAGTTTCGATTTGTTGATAAATCCACTGAATGTAAATGAACTGACCGAGTCGAATTATGCTTCGTCCATTGATTTGGCACTTGCTCTGGGAAAACCGGTGGTTTCGATGCAAACCGATCCGTTAGGCGTATTTTCTCAACATATACATTTGGTCAATTCCGAGTCTGACTTTTCAAATGCAGTTACTTTGGCTCTAAAAGAGGTTTCAGATGTCGCTAAAATAGAGCAACGAAAATTGTTTGCCGAGTCACTGAGTATCCGGTTTTGTGCTGACAGATTCTATGCCGTATTGGATTATCTCGAAAAGCAGCGTGCCGAAAAAGGTGCTGCAACAACTTTTGGTTCGTTGTCGACAGCACCTTCTTAATACTGAATTTTAATAATTCTATTTGCAGTTAATCAGAATTTCTCGGGCAACTGTTCCCGTAATGTTCTGCATCTCTCCGAACTTTACATTACGATGATTGAATCGGCGTTCAATTTCGTAGATTGTTTCATCTGGAATATTAGCCTCTTCAAGACGGGTTGCAAGACCAAGCGAACGGAAAAATTCTTCGGTACGGTCAATAGCTTTGAGAGCTCGTTGGCGAGTAGAGCCTTCGTTGATTCCCCAAACTCTCTGTCCATATTGTGCGAGTTTAGCCTCTTTTTGCTCGATCATTGTACGCATTAAGCCAGGGTGTACGATTGCAAGGGTTGCTCCGTGGGTGAGTCCGTGAATGGCCGTCAGTTCGTGTCCGATCATATGTGTAGCCCAATCTTGAGTCACGCCAAGTGCTACAAATCCGTTCAGCCCCATAGTGGCAGACAACATAAAGTCACACATCAAATCGTAGTCTTCTTTGTTTTCCTGGATTCGTGGAGCTATATCTATGAGTGTCTGCAGTATGCCTTCACTCCAACGATCCATAATACGAGATTGTCCAGGTGTTGTCATATATTGTTCCATAACGTGAACAAAAGTGTCTGCTATGCCACACGCAATCTGAAATGGAGGTAATGAATAGGTTACTGTCGGATCAAGAATCGAAAAACGTGGGTAGTTGCTATAAAATGCAAATTTCTCTTTAGTCTCTTCGCGAGAGATAACTGCACCGCTATTCATCTCTGAACCCGTTGCCGGAAGTGTCAGAACTGCTCCAAGCGGCACGGTATTGGTATTTCGGCCCGACAGAACCAATTCCCACGGATCGCCATCATACAACAGACCTGCAGAGATAAGTTTTGTGCCATCGACAACTGAGCCACCTCCTACGGCTAGCAGAAAGTTTACCCCCTCTTTTTTACCGAGTTCGATAGCCTTACGCAAAGTCTCAATTCGAGGATTGGGCTCAATGCCCCAAAACTCGACATAATCTCGACCTTCAAGAGCTTTTGTAATTTGGTCGTATACTCCGTTCTTTTTCACGCTGCCGCCACCGAACGTAATCATCAGACGACAATCAGCAGGAATCTGTTTAGGAAGTTCGGAAATCATTCCGCGACCAAATATCAATCTTGTGGGATTTTGAAATATAAAATTGTTCATAGTCGTTTAAATTTGATTAGCACAAAATTAAAACTTAATTGTTAAAATTAGTAATTCTCATCAATTTTTTTTAGCTTTGGAGAAATTAATTTTTAGGTATGGCTTGCGAGATTGAGAGAAAATTTTTGGTGTCAGGAGATTATAAATCTTTTGCAATTGCATCGAAACGTATCGTGCAAGGGTATCTGTCTGATAGTCCTGAAAGAACTGTACGTGTTAGAGTTATTGGCGAACGTGGATTCCTGACAATTAAGGGCATAACTGGTGACCTCGGAATTATCAGAGATGAGTGGGAATATGAAATCCCGACAGTGGAGGCTGAAGAATTATTGAAAATCTGTTTGCCTGGTGTCATTGATAAAACTCGTTACTATGTTCCATTTGAGGGAGTAACTTTCGAGGTCGATGAATTTTATGGCCAAAATGAAGGTTTGACCATTGCAGAGGTTGAACTTAACTCTCCAGAACAGATGGTTTTGCTGCCCCAGTGGATAGGCCGCGAGGTTACGGGTATTGAAAAGTACTATAACTCGATGTTGGTTAAAAATCCATACTCAAAATGGTAAGTTATGATTGACGTTAGTGTTAAGATTCACGACAAGTTTTCGATTGAATTTAAGGTTGGTGTAAATGTTGACTATCCGAACTCCGGAAATTATGCAGTCAATACTTGGGTGTTTGTGCCCAAAAGTCTGGATATTAATAGTGTAACATATACCAAACAACAATTCTATACAGATGTAAAGACACATATTAGGTTGATTACACCGAGATTCATACTTGGTAACATAGCAGCAGAGGACTCGGTGCCATATCAGAATCTGAGAAATGCATTCGAAAATCTTGGACAGATGGTTACTGCCGAAAATATTGCAGAATATGAGTATCAGATAAAAATGTTCTCGGCCATTGTCAAGAGTGCGTTGCGTGATGCGGTGAAACATATTGCAAATGCAAGACCTCAAGATGTCGAATATCTATCTTCGGAATTTCTCAACAAGGTAAAGTTTATCAATTTGCAGTATGAGAATCTAAAGAAAATTATCAATATACCGACCGTTTCAGAAGATATGGTGAATTGTTACAGTTACGGTGAGGAGTTTATTGTATCGATGTCGATAGCCTATTTGGGCAAATTGAGTGATGAGTTGAAACAGAAGCGTGAATCAGATTTCACCAAAATAGAGACAAGTGTCATTGAAACCATCGAGTATTTGGTCGACCACAAACGTCGAAAAGGATATCTTGAGGTAGAAAAAGATAATACATCGGTAAATGATAATATGGTTTTCAGACAGGGTGTGCTGAAGAAATATGTCGAAAGCGGACTGTTTTTAGATGCCGAAACACGTCGTGACGGAGTCTGGGTCGAACAGATTTACTATAGTCTTGCAGCAGGATTGGCAATGTTGTTTGCAACGATAGTGTCGTTCTCGTTTCAACGTAAATTTGGCTCGCTGACAATGCCGTTGTTCGTAGCTCTGATTCTCAGTTATATGTTGAAAGATCGTATCAAAGAGTTGATGAGATATTATTTTGCTCACAGATTAGGTAAAAAATATTTCGACAATAAGACTACAATTTCGATAAAGGATAAGGTGATCGGATCAATTCGTGAAGGTTTTGATTTTATAACAGAGAATCATCTGCCCGAAGAGGTGCGTAATATTCGAAATAAATCACATTTGGTTGATGTTCAGTATCGAATTTCAAATGACCGAATATTATTATATCGAAAATTAATCCATATAGACAGCGAACAATTGGCTCTGAGTACCCCATATTTTGTCAACGGACTGAACGATATTACACGCTTGAATTTAATTTCTTTTACGCGTCAGATGGATAATCCTGACGTTTGGTTGAGAGTGGTAGATGATGGAAAGTTGTCAGGACTCTTTGCTCGCAAAATGTATTATATCAACATCGTAATGCAGTTTAATGGCGACGGAAATATTGAGTATAAACGATTTCGTGTAGGGTTGAATCGTGATGGTATTGCCGAAATTAACGAGGTGAAATGAGAATCTTCTATTGTGTATTCTCAAATAAAATGCTTATTTTTGTGGGATTATTGAAAACCTAAAACAACTAAAAATATTATGAAGAAAACATTTATTTGTGCAGCCGTACTGCTGGCGTGTTCGTTGAGTCTGTCGGCTCAGAACAAAAAGGGTGGTATCAGTGAGCAGATGTTGTCGCGTATTCGTCAAGGATATGCCGCAACTCCGGATCAAAAGGCCGTAAAAAATGCATTGGCTATAAATCCGATTTCAGAATTGTCAATGAATGCCGAAAATGCAGCTATGGGTGATACTCATTTCGCTTATAGAGTAGCTACAAAAGGAATTACAGATCAAAAAAAATCTGGTCGTTGTTGGTTGTTCACAGGATTGAACGTTCTCAGAGCAAAGATGATCAGCAAATATAATCTGCCTGAATTCGAATTCTCACAGAATTACTGTTCATTCTATGATCAATTGGAAAAATCAAACCTCTTCTTGCAGGCAATTATTGATACTAAAGATTTGCCATTGGACGATCGTCAGGTTGAGTGGTTGTTGAAAAACCCAATTGGTGACGGTGGCCAGTTTACAGGCGTATCGAACCTGATTATGAAGTATGGTGTTGTTCCGAAATCTGCAATGCCAGAGACTTACCAAAGCGAAAATACAAACGGAATGGCTTCAATTCTGAAGCTCAAGTTGCGTCAGTATGCACTCGAGTTGCGAGAAATGAAGGGCAAAACCGAAGATCGTAAAACAGAAATGTTGACAGAAATCTATCGCATTTTGGTTGAGTGTCTGGGAGTTCCTCCAACAGAATTCGAATGGACAATGCGTGATAAAGATGGTAAAGTTGTAAGTACTAAGACCTATACTCCGAAAAGTTTCTACCAGGAGTATATCGGTGAAGACCTCGAAAAGAATTACGTAATGATTATGAATGACCCAACTCGTGAATATGGAAAGGTTTATGAAATCGATTACGACCGCCACGTGTATGATGGAGAAAACTGGTTGTATGTAAATCTTCCGATTGAGAGGGTTAAAGAGATTGCTATTGCATCAATCAAGAATAACACAGCAATGTATTTCTCTTGTGACGTTGCAAAATTCCTGAACACAAAGAAGGGAACAATGGATTTGAAAAATTTTGATTATGAATCATTGTTCGCAACAGATTTCCCAATGGATAAAAAACAACGTGTACAGACATTCGCGAGTGGTTCGTCACACGCTATGACTTTGATTGCAGTAGATGTAGACAAAGATGGTAAACCAACTAAATGGATGGTGGAAAATAGTTGGGGAGCAGCAGCCGGTTATAATGGTTGTCTGATTATGACGGACGAATGGTTTGAAGAGTATATGTTCCGCGTAGTAGCAGAAAAACAATTTGTTCCGGCAGATGTTCTTGAGATGCTCAAACAGAAACCTATCAAGTTGCCAGCTTGGGATCCGATGTTCCAACCGGAAGAGTAGGGGGAATTGATAAAAACAAGAATATCCGATTCATAGTGAATCGGATATTTTTTTTAGACCATTATAACGTATACACCGATTGGTGAATATTGTTGGTTATTTAGGAGGTTTTCCTTGTTGTTCTGAAATTTGTAATTACAGGTCCATCTTCGACTCCCAACGTTCCCACATTCTTTTATCGCTTGTTCACTTAAATAGGCTCTAACTTCGATTTCTTCTTCAAGCATAATTACAGTGTCACGTACTGACAAAAATATATCTGTAGGATGGATACCTGGAGGTGAAAATGGCACACACCAATTGCAAAACATATCGCAATTGGTGTGTTGTGATTTGCAAAATCGGTATCAAGGAAATCTTATTGATACTGTCTTTTTTTAGTTTGCCATTGTGGCTCCAAAATAAGAAACACAAAAGGCTAACTACTTGAAAAATAGTAATTAGCCTTTTGTTTTGTGCCCAGGACAAGACTCGAACTTGCACGCCGTTAACCAGCACCACCCCCTCAAAGTGGCGTGTCTACCAATTTCACCACCTGGGCATTATCTCCAAAACCGATGCAAAAGTATACACTTTTTTGTAATATTCCAAATTTTAACGAATTTTTTAATTTTATTTTTATTTGTAAAAGATTTCTTTATACTCTAATCGGTTTATTTATAATGATTTACTCTTCAACCCAATCTTCGGACAAACTGAAGTCGTTATTGGCAAAAAGTTCTGCAAGACCCGTAATCTGCTTGAGTCTGATTAATTCATCTTTGGACATTCCGATATTGCGAATAATCCAGGCATCAGACATTCCTGCTTTTGACAATTCGGAGATGATATTGCTCATCAACTCTACGGAGTGTACTCCGCGAGCACGATTATGACGAATCGTAGATGCCATTCGTTCAGATATATCCTTATTGATTATAGATACGGGCAACATCCCGTTTTCTCGTTCATATATTCGTTTTGATGTCTTCATTACAAGATATCTATGATAGCCATCAACTAGTTCATAGAGATCCTGATCCTTGATATAATAGCAGACACAAGGCATCGTATAACCATCTTCCCAAATTGATAGTTCGAGCAGTTTCATTTCGGGGGGTGCTACGATATTGGGGTTGTAGTCATTGGCTACAATCTTTTCGACTGGAACTGATATTACATTATATACGGGGCTTTTAAATTTATCCATCTATCAAATATTTATATTTTTCCATTACATTATTTCTGAGATCCTTTTCGAGTTTATTCATCGTGAATCCCATATACTTACATACGTGATCGTTTTTGAGAATACAGATACACATTCGTTTGTATGTCGGTATTTCTCGAAATTCGGCTATGTCGATATCGTCCAGATATTCCATCTTAACAGTCCGTTTTTCGGTGTGGTAGCCTGAGGTTTTCCCGAAGGTGAAATCAACTCCTGCTTTTTTCAATTTTTCAATGACTTCTTCACTCAAACAACCTCCACGTTCTCGCCAAAATTTTATACTGACATTTAATTTGTCGAGGTAGTTTTTTCGAATGCTGAAAGGTAACGTGTTGAGAAGAAAATGCATATATTCTTTCCACGAGAAGCCCTCAGGGCATTTTATATTACGCCAGCCCATAGCGGTAGTTTTTCCGTATATGCCGGCGAAATTGACACCATTCACGCGACTGACAAGACGTCCCCACGTATCGGGATCGATAGCTCGGTATGCACTTAGTGTTGCTATGGCCTCGGATATGAACGGACTGACTACGCGTTGTTTGGCAAGCGGCACACCTGCCTGATAGAACAAATCATAGAGTTTGTTGTAATCCCATCCGAACTTGCCATTGGCTGACCAAATATCTTCGGTTTTCCAATCGTAAATGGGGTAGGCATTAAAGACATTATAATCAATGCGATGAGTCCAGCGATTATTGTGCAATCGGTTGATGTTTTTTTCGCTATGTATTGCACGCCATCGGTTGAAACTCTCCTGAGTGCGGATTCCAACCAGACTGCAAATCTTTCGACATTTTTTATAATGTTTGAGCCAAATTGCAAATGACAATTGGAAATCGTAGTCCCACTGATCATCGGTGAAAAAATCGAAATCTTTTTCAGTAAAACAATTCTCTGGTTGCTTTCTCACCCAAAGTTCACGTTTATTCTCTTCCCACGGACGCCAATATGTCTGTAACATTGATGTGCAGGTTACAACTCTGAACGGAACACAACAATGAAATACCTCTAGAATATCCTTGTTTGAGTCAAGCATTCGACGGACATAATCGGTTGTGTATTTATACTGAGCCTCATAGTCCATATGGAATACTCCGAGTTTACGATTCGGAGCATACTTACGGATATAATCGATGCATAGATTCAGTAGGACTCCGCTATCCTTACCACCTGAAAATGAAACATATACATAATCGAAATGGTCAAAAATCAATTTCAGACGGTTTTGTGTTGCCTCATAAACATTCAGTTGTCTGATCATTTGATTTCGGATTTTGGTAGATCATTTTATCATACTTTTTCCATTCGATAATTCTTGCGAATCCCATCTCGATAAATGCTTCGGTGTTGCGTTTATGCACTATTGCTACGAGTTCGGGGTAATCTTTTGAGTCGATAATATCCTGCAAAAGAGCCTTGATAACATCTTTATTGTCTAATCTGAAGTAGTAATTATCAATGTTATATCCATTACTGATAGGTTTGAGAGGAATAAAACCTGCTACGTTTTTATTATCAATGAGGACATGCCAGATGTAATCTGGTGCTGTTTTGAATGGGTAGTTATTATTTAGTTTCAAAATTGAAGCATTCATAACAAGTGGTGCTACTAGTTCGTAGAGTTCCTTGTCATTTCCTTTTAATCTGAGAATCTTCATATCCAAATGTTTTCTGCAAAATTAATCATTTTTATCAATAGATTGGTAATATATATACAAGAAAACGAGTCCCCCAAGGACTCGTTTTTATAAAAACTAAGGAGATGTGATATTATCCGCGGATTGCAGCGACGCCTGGAAGCTCGACTCCTTCCATATATTCGAGCAGTGCTCCACCGCCTGTTGATACGTAACTAACTTTGTCTGCGAGTCCAAATTTGTTGATGCAGGCAACTGAATCGCCACCACCAATCAGAGAGTATGCACCTTTATCGGTTGCCTTTACGATGCTTTCTGATACGGCACGAGAACCCTCTGCAAAGCGGTCAAATTCGAATACACCTACAGGACCATTCCAAAGAATAGTTTTTGATTCGAGAATTACTTTGTCAAAATCCTTGATTGCTTGTTGTCCGGCATCTAGTCCCATCCAGCCTTCAGGTATGTCCATTGCAGAGAATGTTTTTTGATCTGCGTCATTTGCAAAGCGGTCGCCACAGATAGCATCTACACCTTGAACAAGATTTACTCCAAGTTCTTTAGCACGTTCGATAACTCTCAATGCTGTGTTGAATTGGTCTGGTTCGCACAGTGAAGATCCAACCTTTCCGCCTTGTGCTGCCATAAAGGTAAAGGTCATTCCACCGCCGATAATCAGGTTATCCACCTTTGTGAGCAGATTTTCGATGACAGTAATTTTTGATGAAATTTTGCTACCACCGAGGATTGCTGTGAATGGACGTTGTGGATTTTTCAGGACCTTGTCAATGGCATTAATTTCTCCCTCCATTACATAGCCGAACATTTTGTCATTAGGGAAGAAATCTGCAATGACGGCTGTCGATGCGTGACGACGGTGAGCTGTACCGAACGCATCGTTGATATAGCAATCTCCGTAAGATGCGAGTTTTCGGGCAAATTCTTCGTCACCCTTCTCTTCCTCTTTATAGAAACGGAGGTTATCCAATAACAGAATTTCACCATCTTTGAGTTGCTTAGCCATTTCTGCTGCCTGTTCGCTCATACAATCTCCGCCAAAAAGAACCTTGTGTCCATCAAGATTTTTTTCGATAGTCGGGATAATCTGTTTGAGTGACAATTTTTCACTTGGACCATCTTTGGGACGTCCCATATGAGAGAGTAATACGATTGAACCGCCTTCTGCCAAGACCTTCTTGAGAGTTGGGATCGCAGCTCTAATTCGGGTGTCATCTGTAACTTGACCCTCGTTCATCGGAACATTAAAATCAACACGAATTAATGCTCGTTTGCCTTTGAATGCGTAGGTATCAATTGATTGCATAATATTTATTTTTTGTTTAATGTATTCAGCTACAACGGAGGTGCAAAAGTAATGTTTATTATTCGTAAAAACTACTACAACTCCAAACTTTTAAGGGCAGCGTTAAACTCTTTGTCGAATGGCGAATTATTAAATATTTTGTAGTAGGTTGATTGTGTGAACAATTTACTGCCTAGTAGTGCTTTTAGTTGCACCTGTATAAATGGTGCGGATATTTCGAACTCGTCGGCATTAAATTTTACGTTATTTTTTTCTCCGATTTCCTGCAGCATTTTGAATTCTTTCTCATCAATTTTGAAATCTCGGATAAAGGATTCTTCATCGGGATAGAGTGCCGTAAGTTGATTACGATACTTGTCCAAATACTGCACGATGAATTGTTGATTAGCACCACATTTGTTTAAAGCTACGAGATATTTGGTGAGTAATGTGCTATCATTAGGTATGATGATATCGGGAACAATTCCACCGCCACCCCAAACTGTACGGCCCTGTTTCAGTGTTTTATATTTCAGTGAATCTGGAATTGTTGTGCTATCAATTTTTTCTCCGTTATTGATTCTGTCAATCCGATCTTTAATATATTTGTCTTTATTTCCGAGTTCGAAAGGTCTTTGGATTACACGTCCTGAAGGAGTGTGATATCTAGCAATAGTAATACTAACTGCTGAGCCATCAGGTAGAGCTGATAATCTCTGAACCAAACCTTTGCCATAAGTCGGACGTCCGATAATAATACCTCTGTCCCAATCCTGAATTGCTCCTGCTACGAGTTCTGATGCTGATGCTGATTTCTCATCAACAATGATGCATAAACGTCCAGTCTGGAAATTTCCACCTTTTTCTGAGACATACGATTTGCTCTTAAAATTGAGCCCTTCTGTTGAAAAGATAATATTCCCCGGAGTAATAAATTGACTGCAGACTAAAGCTGCTTGTTCGAGAGCACCACCGGGATTACCTCTGAGGTCGAGAATCAGATTTTCGATTCCAGCGAGTTGTTCTAATGCTTGATTTAGTTCGTCGTTTGTCGTAGATGCAAATTGATTGATGCGGATATAACCAGTCTTGTCATTGACTTTGTATGTAGCATTGATTGCATAAACAGGTATTTTATCGCATACAATTTTGAAATTCAATAATTCTGGGGCTCCTTTTCGGTACACTGTGAGATTTAATATAGAACCTTTGGAGCCGCGTAAATGCTTAGAAACCTCTTGCTGAGGCAATTTTACAGAATTTACTCCGTTGATTGCGACGATCCTGTCATTGGGCAGAATGCCGGCCTTTTGTGCAGGTCCTCCAGGAATGGTATTGATTACAAAAATCGTATCATTGATCATTGAAAATTCAACTCCGATGCCATCGAATTTACTATTGAAATTTTCATTGAAACGTTTCATATCTTTGGCCGATAGGTAAGTTGAATGGGGATCGAGTTGAGATAATACACCTCGAATGGCAGCTTCGATCAATAACTTGTTGTTTACCGTGTCAATATAATGCGCATTGAGATCGCGGATAAACATATCAAATTTTACCAATGCATTAAATGTTCCAGGACGTTTTTTTTGTGCAGAAACACTACAAGGAATGAGCATACAACTCATTAGAATCAGAAATAATAATCTCATAATTAAAGTTGATTTTAAATTAATTCTTTTAAGAAATATAGTTATGTGGATTTTTGAATTTCTTTTTCGACATTAAGTTCAGTAGATTGAAGCCAAGGATTCCCGCAGTTAGAGATGAAATAAGGATTGCAGTTTTGCTGATAATTACGAATTGTTCGGCGTGGGCTCCTGTGAATGCAAGATTTGTTACAAATATTGACATTGTAAAACCGATACCCCCAAGACAAGCAACTCCCATTAACATATTCCACGAAGTTTTCTGTGGCATTTCACATAGTCCAAGTTTGACGCAGATCCACGACAATAGTGTGATGCCCAGAGGTTTGCCTACAACCAAACCAAAGAATATGCCTAAAAATACGGGTGAAAGTATAATCTGGTCAATCGGAATAGATGTTCCTGTCAGCGACACTCCTGAATTGGCGAGGGCAAATGCCGGCATAACAATGAATGAAACAAATCCGTGTAGACCATATTCAAGTCGTTGTGACGGACTGATTGTGTTTTGGGCTGTAGATATAAGTGACTGAACGACTTGGTGCTGAGATTCGTTACCCAGCAACTCAATGTCTTTTTTGTCTTTATGTATAAAACTTGACAACAGATAGTTGCCCTTATACACTAGATATTTCTTATTGAATCTCGGAGTTGCCGGAATTGTCATTGCAATCAATACACCTGCGATTGTAGCGTGAATACCCGAATTCAGGAACAGAATCCAAACAATGATAGCTGGAATAATGTAATAAATCAGTCGATAGACATTGTATCTTTGCAACATATACATATACCCGAGTATAACCAATGCCCCAATGAGCATTGTGAAATCGATACCACTTTGAGAGGGGTAGAATAGTGCAATCACAATGATGGCTCCAAGGTCATCGGCAATGGCGAGTGCCGTTAGAAAGATCTTTGCGGATAACGGAACTTTGTTGCCAAGCAGTGATAAAACGCCGACTGCAAAGGCGATATCCGTAGCTGTCGAAATTCCGAATCCGTGAATAGTTTCGGGTGAATTAATGTTGAATAACGAATAAATCAATGCAGGAAAGAGCATCCCTCCGAGTGCTCCGGCAATGGGCAATGTTGCTCGTTTTATCGAAGATAGTTGACCGGCAATGATTTCACGTTTGATTTCTAGTCCGACGTGAAAGAAGAAAATTACCATCAAACCATCATTGATGAGGTATTCCAACGATCCTCCGAAGAATCGGTCTGCAATGGTGATCCCCAATTGCATTTCTCCAAAAAACCAGTGATACCAATGGCTGGTTGCCGGCAGGTTTGCAAGTGTGATTGCAATCAGTGCAAATAACAACAAAATAATTCCACCAATCCAATCACTATGAATGATTCGATGCTCAAATTCTTTGATACGTAAAGAGTTGCGTTTATTTTTATAATTTGATCTGATTGTCATAATTTATAAATAAATTATTTTAATGAGATATTGCATAATTTGTACAACATTCTGGCTCCGACATTTGCGTCCCATTGGCTATGTTCAGAAGGGACAACTTCGTTCAGGTCGAAACCGATGATTTTGCGTCCACTTTCGACAATTGAATTAATCAGATATACTGCTTCGTGGAATGAGAGTCCTCCGGGAACAGGTGTTCCTGTTGACGGACAATTGTCAGGTGACAGACCATCAATATCAAAACTAACATAAACTTTTTCGGGTAGTTTGTCTATGATTTCGTCGCATTGAGTTTTCCACGATGCACCCTCGAATGTACGAGCCTTCAGTGTGTAGTCATCAAATTGGAATATGCGAGGATCATCGGTTGCCATCTTGACCTCTTCATCGCATAAATCTCTCACACCTACTTGTACCAGACGATCAACTCCTTTGAATTTTGTCAGTGAATTATACATTATTGATGCGTGAGAGAATTCGAATCCTTCGTAGCATTCGCGTAAGTCTGCGTGTGCATCAATCTGTAAGATGCCCATCCCCGGATTTCTTTCTGCCAATGCCTGAATAAGTCCAAATGGAGTACTATGGTCACCACCAACAAGACCTACTATTTTGCCCTTATCGAGCCATTCATTTGCTTGTTCGTAGACATATTGGTTAACCTTTTTTGATGCTTCATTAATCTTTCTCAGTTTACGTTGAGCATATTCGTCTTCTGTTGTACCTCCATTTTCGAGATGCCAGATAACACGTTCTGCTTCGTTTCTCAGGTGGCGACTCTCGAGCAACATATCTTCGTCAATTGGTAATGTGCCAATTCCCTCTTTCCAGCCTTCGTGATTGTGTTTATCCCATAGATCAATCTGTAGTGAGGCGTCAATCATTGCGTCTGGAGCTTTAGAAGCACCGCTGCCATACGAAGTCGTTACGTCCCAGGGCACTGATAACAGAACAAGTTTTGCCTGTTGGCAGGTAGTCGGAAGACCGAAATAATTTCCATTTGATATTCCTATTCCGTTTGGATCAAATAAATTGTCCATTATTTCAATGATTTGTTTTTGCATATAAAATTGGGTTTGTCAATGAGGGTTTATTATATTAATTTTTGTTTTGTTCAAGGTTGCAAAATATAGTGATAATTTCTTGTGTGAAACATTCTCCTGCCGTAAAATACATCTTGCTGAAATCGGGCACATAAACTATGCCGATTGTCTGGTGACGATTTATCTTGGGTGATGTGTTCTTCAGAAATTTGCTATAGTATTTTACATATTCAATTTATTTGAGGAGTTCTTATCTGCGAAATATTAATATTTATCATTTCTTAGCAGTTTGACTGTTAGAAAGGGTTACTTGCGTCTAAAGTACGGAAGCGGATTGTTATCAAAATTGATATTCAATACAACTGGTCCTTTAATTTTTTTGTTGTTGCAATCAAACCAAACTCCTTTAGGCAGTCGTACTGTGCGGCTACGGTTATCAGATGACAGCGGAGCTATGATGATTTTATCTCCTATCATAAATTGATCGATACAATCGCAGAAACCTTTGCGTGGAAATTCATATTCCAGAGGTCTGATAAATGGATCGCCCTTTTGTGAATAGGCTGTCAATATTGACTCGAAATATGGTATGTTACTGTGATGATATCTTACAAGTTCAAGTGCTGTAGTTAAATCGGCAGCAGAAAGTTCTTCGAGATTTTCCACAATCAGTTGCATCGTAGGCATTAGTGTTTGCAGACGAATCTGATTCAGAATGTTCGATTTAGAGTTGTGTGTCGGAGTGATGATAAAATGGTGTTTACCTGAAAATCCGAATGACAAAACCCGACTAACAAAATCTTTGATATTCTCGATGTCTGTGTCATCGTAGCAAATTTCAAATATCGATTCTGTCGAATTATGAATTTGGTTAGCGATGTTGCCTTTTGACATTGAGGCAATTTTTGCCCAAGACTCGGCTAACTCTGGAAATTCTGAATCGATGCATTCAAAACGAAATCCGTCAATCTTGTATTCGGATTTAATCTTGTCAAGTGCAGCATTGATGCGAGTTTGTACACTTTCATTATTCAGGTCAAAGCAACCACTCCAACCACGGTTCCATCTAATGATTTTAGGATTTCCATTCGGATCTGTGGCAATAGAATTGTTTAATTTTTCGCAACGAATCAGGCGGCTATCGGGAGTGATATACGGAACTATCGACAATTTTACGTCGAATCCCTTTTCTTTGAGAGATTTTACCATAGCACCAGGGTCGGGAAAACGTTGTGTGTCGAAACTGAACGAGCCGTAGAACTCTTGCCAACGATCATCTATAATGATTGTGCCATTCGGGAATCCCTTGCGAATCAACCACTCGGCACGTTTTATGATATCTTCCTGTGTGAAGTTTTCTGAGTCTTTGACACTCATTACATAAAATGGTCTTTCGAATATCTCTTTGCTGACTTGAACTTTGGCGTTAATGTGTTTGTAATGAGCCGTAACATATGCCTCTTTGAGTGTCTTTCCAGCATTGATTGTCTTCAGATTTTCTGTTGAACCGAGTATTAGTTTCCCATCATTACATTCGGCTGTAAAGTGGTTTTTACTCCAAACATAACGACCGGCACTTGATACCAGCAACGAAAATTTACCGTCCGGAGCATTAGTGTGGTTGAGCATAACGGGCTTATTACCAATAGCCCACCATCTTTCGCCATTGAGTATGGTTTCGGACAATTGTTTTTCCTGAGATTGGGCTGCAAGTGCAGTGAACAATCCGACTATAAAGATAGTAATCCTTTTCATTTGTAAATTAAATCAGCATAAATAACCCTCTAAGGTACGGATTATTGTCGAGGATTCCTAACTTTAAAAATGTTTTTCTTGATTATTTAATATATGAATTTGATAATCAGTATGTTGTGAGTTGTATTTATGGAACGGGATCGTAGCCGCTTCCACCCCAGGGGTGACAACGCAACAGCCTGCGAATAGTCAACCATCCGCCTTTGAGCAGTCCGTGTTTTTTTAGTGCTTGAGCTGCATATTGCGAGCAGGTCGGAGTAAATCTGCACGCCGAGGGTAGAAATGGGGATATACAATTCTTATAGATCCAAATCAGCAGTAGAGGTATGGCTATTGCTACTCGACGAATAACGTTGAGAGAGTTTTTCAATACATTTTGCCATTCCATTTTCTATGGTTTTATAGTTGAGTTCTTCTTTGGATATATAGACAAAAGCAATATTCAGTTTCTTTGACTGTGCGTAGTCCAAATTTTTTACATTAAGTCTGAACGCTTCTCGACATCGGCGTTTGAGCAGATTGCGGACTACGGCTCGTCGATGCATCTTTTTGCGAACAGAGATTAGAATCTGTACATTGTCAATTATATCACTGCCACAACATTGAGTCGAGACCTTTGAGTACGGCAGACTGACAACACGAAACGGATAAGCAAAATCGACATTGCCTTCTCGAAAAATTCTGTCAATTAACCGCTTGTCCGTCAGTCGAGAACTCTTAGGATATCGATACTGCCGATTGTTTAACATTTCAATTTTAAGACTCTAAGAGTTTGTGGTTTCGGATTTTTTTGTAGTCCGTTTTGTCGCAGCCTTAGTCGTATTACTCTTGGTCGCGGCACTTTTTGTCATAGTGCTTTTGGTTGATGTACTCTTGGTCGTGGTTTTACGTTTTTTTGTTTTTGGTTGAACGACTTTGAGTATAGATGCCAAATTATCTGTTTTTTCAACCTTAATTTCGTCAATCTCCTTATTGGCATTAACCTTTTGAATGAACGATTCGAGAGCCATTGTAATTGACGGGAACTCTGGCGTCGGAGCCAATACACTAATCTTGAATCCTTCGTTGTTGGCAGCCATAGCAGTACCATTACCCATAATCGCAATATGGGGTTTAATCTCGCCACATTTAGACTTTAGATCGCTGAGTACTGAAATGTCCGATGGTGAGTAAAATACTGCAATGTCAAACTTGTTGATGTCGAAATTTGACAAGTCTGTCGATACTGTATGGGCAATGATTAACTTATTGTATTTGATTTTAAGTTTATCTAGAGCCTTTGGAATTTCAACTTTATGAGGTTCGACTAGAGGTAAGATATATTTTTCGTTGCCGTGTTTGACAATAAGTTCAGCGAGGTCGGTGATTGTTCCCTGACCAAAAAATATTTTACGTTTGCGGTATATGATATATT
>CAJGBR010000022.1 GCA_904501625.1 uncultured Rikenellaceae bacterium | reverse complement strand
CCAATCAGTCTTTCGGCCGTCGTCTTTTTAGTGCTTTCCGGAGTGATTCTATCGGCAAATCCATTGGAACAGATATTCTCCTTGCAGTTTTCGAATGCAAAATCATCAATATCTACCGCATCAACACAATCTGCTCCACACTGACAGGCAGCAATCGACAAAACTCCCGTACCGCTACCCATATCGAGTCCCCGAAGACCAACCAACGTCGAATCAAGAATCATCTCAACCATCATCTTGGTCGTAGCGTGATGACCTGTTCCAAACGACATCTTCGGCATAATGACAATCTCAAAATCCACATTCGGATCTGACTGATGAAACGGAGCCCGTATCAAGACTCGTCCATCGACGTTTACAGGCTCGAAATTGCTCTCCCAAAGAGCATTCCAATTCTGAGCCTCAATCTGCACATATCGGGCATTATTTATACCATAACGAGCCAGTATCGCATCACAATCATCCTTGCAGTCTATCAGCAGATGTTGAGGTATATAAGCCTTCAACAAATCACGTTCTGCCACGAAACTGTCGAATGGAAGATCTGACAACTCGGCAGTAATTATATCAGCCATTTCTGATTCCGCAATCGGAACATTCAATTCGATGTAATCCATAATATAAGTAAGGTATTATTTTTCAAAAGTAATTATTTATTCGGTCGCATATAAATCTGCAACATTTCAATCTCAGCACTACGGTTTGCGAATAACCTTCACACTTTGGCCTTTTGTCGAAGCAGCAATATCCGAGTCATACATTGACTCAACGATTAGTCCTGGAAGATAGAATTCACCTCCATAGGTTGCCGTTAATCGAGTCTCAATCACTAGCGGCTGTGTTCCTGTCAGTGTAAAATATAGATAAATTCTATCATCGCGAATATCCTTATATGAAATTCTGCCATCGGTATAATCACCGAGTCCCGAACGAATCTCCCACCCAGACGGGAACAACTGAGTCAATGCAATGTTATCATATTTTACCCCCAGGGCTGTTGGCGTAATCGTTACTCGAGCTGTAAAATCCTTACCTATTTCGATTTGCGAAATATCAATCTTCGCACCCTTATCATCAAAAAATTCTCGTTTTACGGCAATATTTCTGCTTGATTCAACCTCCATTGCTTTAGATGGTACTCCGACACTCTCCATTGTTAGATAAAGCCTATGTGAATTGAGATTCTTAATAGTTACAGCAACCTCATTTTCGAATTCAGTAACATCTATCTGCTTTGAGTATGATTGTCTTAACGAGTTTATAATTCCATTATTTTTTTCGATGTTGTATGTCAACTTAATTGATGAATCATCATCGCTACGTTCAATGACATCAGCAACTGCCATTAATGCCCAGGCAGCTGTCTGCGTACTCATCCACTTGTCTGAAGCCAATACATCAGCGAGTTTACGCATAATTTCATAAGCATCAGTTCGTTTCCCCACCGAATTCAACACTATAGCTTTAATAGCCATATCACGTTCGACTGAGCCGAATATCTGAGATGACATAATTGTCGTATCCATCGTGTCGACTGAGGCAAGCAACCCACGACCTATATCTTTACGGCCATCTGCAATATATGCTCCGGCAAGCAGCAGTTTTGACAAGGACGATTGAGCAGTATTCTCTCTTAACCTATTCATTGCTCCACGTTCTGACTCACCGGCCATTGCCAGCACCCAAAGTCGATATGCCTGTTCTTCAAAATTTCCATCTTTGGAACGCCAAGATTTTGCCAAAGTTTTGGCGTGGTCACACCAACGTCCAAGCAATCCTTCAGGTATCGAATACCCCATCGCTTTAGCCTCAATTAGGAAATGGCCAGCCCAAATACAAGCCCATTGATTGACAATATTACTACCAGGCCAATAACTCAATCCGCCATCAAGACGACGATATTTTGACATTTTACTGATCACTGAAGTCACATTAGACTGCACTCTGTCAGCCTCTTTTTGTGAGAGATCATACACCTTCGACAGATACAACTGAGGAAATCCTCCCGAAACAATCTGTTCAAGACAACCGTGAGGATAATCCACGAGTTCAGAGATTCTACCAGAAATATCCACTGAAAGCAAAGTCGACATCTCGAGTTTCATAGTATTTGTACCCTTACGTCCGGCCAATTCAAATTTCCCCGTATAAGTATCATTCGGATTAATTACGACCATCTGTTTTACACGACGTTTGGCATTTGCCTCCTGAATATTAATTTCAACACGATCCTCTGCGACATCTCCGCCGCCCGTACACCTAACCTGTAACATTCCTGTGGTTGGAAGGTCCGTAGCCTTAACTCTAAATACGACAGTCTGCTCACCCTCGACATCAAATGTCACACGTTTCACCACGTCATCTATAGGCACAAATCCCTGATGCTCCTTCAAGGCGACATCTACGACTCCCACGCCATTTTGCATCGCAAAAACAGTAACCGGAATTTCGACTACATCCTGAACGGCCACCACTCTCGGCACAGTCATCAGCGTCATTAACGGTTTGTTTACAAGCGTTTTACTTTCAGCCGAGCCAAATGCTTGCCCCTTAGATGCTGCTACCAACATCGTTCGGACTGCTCCAACATACGAAGGCAGTTCAACCGAATGGCTGACTCTCTCTCCCGGTTTCAGTTCAAATGGCCCCATAAATTTCACTACAGGTTTGAATCTCTGGGCCTTAATATCTCCTCTGACCACAATCTCGTCATCTCCCCCTATCGAAAACATTCTTTCAATACTTCCCCCATAGGCACCAATTACGTCGTTATACATATCCCACGTTCTGACTGCCAATGCTTCGCGTGCATAAAATTTTCCCCAAGGATCAGGTGTAGTAAAATGCGTCAAATCAAGCAAACCCTCATCAACAATAGCAATAGTATAACTCATCTGTTTACCATTTTTTTCTGCCACCTCAATCGAGTATTTTTGTCCAGGACGCACCTCTTTGGGAGTCTTCAATTCTGGTTTAAGTTCAGTTGTAGGATCATCGACCATTATGGGTATTACTCCGTACAAACGCAACGGAGCATCATTCGACATATGCCCATATGGCTGGATCAACGACACCCATACATAAACATTCGGAGACATCTGTCTTTCAGCAACCATTTCGAATGTGGTAGAGGTTGATTTACAATCAATCCAGGTTGAGTTCAACACTCCAGCCGACGACTCGACTGTGACCAATGCACGTGAACCTCTAGCCGAAGGGAATGAAATCTTCACCCGTTCTCCAACTTTGTAGCGTTGCTTATCCGATTTAAGAGTCAACATTGTAGCGGCATCAGCACTCGATGTACTATGAGGAGAATCACTCCAATCGACTCTGACCAATTGTGCAACACTGTGTCCGCTTAACGGATCCGTCAGCTTGATTTGATATAATCCCCAATCAGTATTATTCCACTCATATTCGAATTGACCCTCTCCGCCATTAACTTCTATCTCAGTATTCAGCACTTCACGTTCGATACCATTTCTCATAAAATAGGCCTGTCGGTTTCCGGAATTCCACCACCATTCCCACTCCATTTTATGAATTTCGACTTTAAGTTTTGTTTTATCAACCTTTTTGCCTTTTGAATCCAACACCACTACATCAAACTTATGTCGACGTTCTGTCTCGATAAAATCTTTATCCTTATCTATGGGCAGTTTCAATCCCACATATCTCGAATATGGAGCAACCTTGTGCGTAAAGACATCTGTACTATAATTTCCACTTGGCTCGAATACCCTCGTGGTAATCTTTGCCTGTAACATTCCTGGCACATTATCAAACGTATTCAGTGTCTTTGTAAAACGAAGATTGCCATCCGAATCCAATCTCGATGACACAAGTTCTATATTCTGACTTGTAAAATCTTTGGACTCATCTTGGAACAGATAATTTTCATACCCGTAAAATGATGCGACTGTCGGGGTAAATTCAGCTTCGATTTTTGCATTCAGTCCTGAAGCCTTTGCTCCGTGCAACCACTCTGCGTGCAGATTTCCCGAGATATTTGTCGACCAAACCTGATTATTATCTATATCCAGATTAATTTTCAAACGATTGGGCTTGATGGTTTCAACCCTCAGACTCTTCTCAAACACATTATTACCCAACTCGACCTTAACTCGGTAAACTCCTGTCTGAGCCTCCACATCTGTCTGCAACACGAATGCACACATTCCGTCATCGTTAATCTCAGCACTTTGTGATGACACAACCTGTCCCTGAGGATTGGTCATCTGTATCTTTATCGGGTGATTTTTCGGTAATGACACACCCTTATCATTCAATATAAATGTCAGGAATATTTTATCTCCCGGTCTCCACACGCCACGTTCTCCATAGATGAAACCTTTGCGTTCTCCCTGCACACTTTGCCCATTGACATCAAATTCACTCATTGAGAGATTATCCCCAGTCGAAACCTTAAGATAACCTTTTACTCCACGAGATGTCACTACTACAACGTGTGGTTCGTCAGTAACACGCACTCGTGCAACTCCATAAGAGTCTGTTACTGCATTGCCTACCCGTTGATGTGTGAAATCAAACACCTCGACCATAGCTCCGGCTTCGGGAGCTGCTGTCTGCAGATTTGTCACATAAACCGAAATTTCACCTTGTCCGCTCGATTTGGCCGTAATACCCAAGTCCGACAACAAGATATTAATTCTCTGTTTATGAGGTATCCACATATATCTGTAATCTCGACTATCGAAACCGTCATCCACACCGAGAATCGAAATCTGATACATTGCATTCTTATCTTCACCGAGCAGATGCTCCAGGTCAAGTTGGGATATCATTATATTTTTCAAATCTTTTGATAGCGAATCACTCAATATAATTCGTTTTCTGGCTACAACCTTACCTACGCGATAGAGTTCGTAGTCACCACTCATATCATTTTCCTGCAGAAATTGCAAGATATTGTTCTGATATATTCTGACGACTCCAACCTCAACCTCCTTGTAATTAACACTCTTAAATGGTATCTTCACTGATGATGTCGTAGGCAAAATTGTCCCTTGTGAGATGAATTCAACTTTAGGCGACAAGTCTTCGAATTTAATATTTACAGTCTGATCTTTGTCCAATTGTCGTCCGCTGCGAGCCTGCAATCCTGAGTGAATTGTCAAATCATAACTACCAATCAACCGACTAACAGAATAAATATATACCTTATTGACAAGAGACATATAACGTACTTGAGGCGATGAGGATAACTCAAAGTAATCACCGAGCCGTTGATTCTTCTTAAGAACATCAGAGAATGTCGCAACGATTCGGAATTCGGGTTCATATTCAACCGAAACATTCAGCAATTTAAATTCATCTTTTTCAGGAATTTCGATTTCAAATTTCTCATCTTTATTAGAATTCATAATCTTGCCCTCAACCTCTATGAGCAACTTACGAGACTTATCCTTTGCGGCAATCGAATCAATTACAAAGACGTGACGCATATTTCGATTCTCGTGTTTCCAGCTGATACGCAAATTTTTCTCCTTCACCCTCAACATATCCTCAATCTTATCTGCCGAAAAACTATCATCTGTCACTATGTAACCTCTTAACTGGTACATATTTTTTTCGGTTTCATACATTGCCAAAGGCTCAACTCCGGCCGAATAGTTGGGTTTGATGGTATTTATTTCGAATCTGTATTTTCTGGAAGCTTTGCCCACATCGATCAATTTGGTCATATTTACCTCGACATTATATTTCTGATTAAATTTAAGAGGTTCGGTCGGAATAAACTCCACAGTATAGTCGTCCAACCACACGGCACGTCCACTGACAGAAGGCGTAATCGAAAAAGTAGCGTCGTCACACAATTCTCCCGCAGTGTGATGTACATCCAAAACGGCATCTTCTCTGAGTCGCAGATAAATAGCAGACATTACTGACACACTGCCTTCAGAGTGGCTTTCAATTGCAGGGTGCACATTTTCGGCCAGTCCTTTAAAACTATTTATTCTCGGCAATAAAACCAGACATAATGATATCATTACCGCAACCACGACAAGTGAAATAGTCAATATAGAGGTAGATTTTTTCATATTAAATTTCATAACTTTGTAGGGTGTAAAATTACAAAATCCGAGTGACTATTCAAAGACATACACGCATTATTATTTTAATTGTCTCAGCAATTTTGGTAGGCAGAATAATTTTGTTGCCAAAATTGTTTGACACGACACATTCTACCGTAATTTTAGCCAACGATGGGCAGTTGCTCGGAGCCAAAATTTCCGATGACCAGCAGTGGCGATTCCCTTCCACAGACTCTGTATGCGAAAAATTCACCAAAGCATTAATTACATTTGAAGACAAACGATTCTACCAACACTTCGGAGTTGACCCGATAGCTATGATGCGAGCTTGTTGGCAATTTGTCTACCATCGTCGGGTTGTCAGCGGAGCAAGCACCCTCTCAATGCAGGTCATTCGTCTTAACCGAAACCAACAAGAGAGAAACATAATCGATAAGTTAATCGAAATGGAATCTGCCTTTTGGCTCGAATTATTCCACACAAAGAGAGAAATACTTGCTTTGTACGCATCAAACGCTCCTTTTGGAGGGAATGTCATAGGCATCGAGGCGGCATCCTGGAGATATTTCGGACGTTCACAACACGAACTTTCTTGGGCCGAAGCAGCAATGTTGGCCGTACTCCCTAACCAACCATCGCTGATACACCTCAAACGTAATCGGGAACTATTGCTAAAGAAACGCAATTCTCTGTTAAAAAGACTACACAAGGAGGGCTATATTGACAACGAGGAATATTCGTTGGCTATTGATGAGCCACTGCCCGACGAGCCGCTACCACTGCCACAAGAGGCTCCGCATCTATTGAATCGCATAATCAAATCCGACAAAGGTGAATCTGTCACAACAACTATAGATGCCAATCTGCAACGTGCCGTGAGTACAATTTTAAAACTGCACAACGAAAAACATCGTGCAAACAAAATCGAAAATGCAGCCTGCCTGGTGGCAGAAATCTCCAATGGGAACATTTTGGCTTATGTAGGGAATGTCTTTACACCTGAGAATCCCGTAGAATGTATGTCAGTAGATATTATTCCAGCACCAAGAAGTAGCGGAAGCATCTTAAAACCACTGCTTTATGCATCAATGTTGTCTAATGGAGAGATACTGCCCAATACGCTTATTTCAGACACACCATTGCATAGTGGAGGCTTTGCACCCAAAAATTACAACCGTACGTTCGAAGGTGCTGTTTCAGCCTCAGATGTAATCATCAAGTCACTGAATGTTCCGAGTGTCAGAATGTTACAATCTCACGGAATCGAAAAATTCCGTCAATTGCTTATATCTTGTGGATTGAGCCACATCAGCCACTCGGCTGACCATTACGGTCTATCGCTGATTCTCGGAGGTGCCGAAGTTTCGCTATGGGACATTACCCAGACATACACATCTATCGCACAAAAACTTCAACATCTACCCTCTCGCCGTCTGACTCTCAATGGCGACTCATCAGCAGGACCTGACATAAACATCTGCAATGCAGCTCTGTGGATTATGACAAACACCCTGAACAAGGTCAATCGTCCAGAAGAGGAACTCGGTTGGCAATGGTTTGAAAGTCACAAAAACATTGCGTGGAAAACAGGAACAAGTTATGGCAATCGCGATGGCTGGTGCATAGGCTTTACCTCAAAACACATAGTTGCAGTTTGGGTAGGCAATGCCTCAGGCGAAGGTCGCCCTACTCTTACTGGAATCGGACACGCAGCTCCAATAATGTTCGAAATATTCAATCTGTTGCCCAATGCAGAAAAATTCGATCCTCCGGAGATCGAATTGCGAGAGGTGGAAGTTTGTGCTAACAGCGGCCATCTGGCAACAACTCGTTGTGCCCAAACCAGAACAGAGATAATACCAACAATAGGTATCGAAAGTACTCCTTGCCCATACTGCCAGAAAATTACCCTCGACCAAGAGGGACACTACCGCGTGGATAGTCGATGTTATCAGGTCAGTCAGATGCAACACGTATCACGATTTGTACTGCCACCCATAGAGGAGTGGTATTACAAACAGAAACATCTCGACTACAAGTCATTGGAACCACTCCACCCCGCCATATCTCACAATACGAAACAAGCCTCCGTTGCCATCATTTACCCCATTGCTGGCAACGAGGTTGTAGCTACCCGCAGTCTCGATGGAAAGAAACAAGGTATTATATTTCAAGCAGTACACACGACACCCAAGCAAACATTATTCTGGCACGTGGACAACAATTTCATCGGTTCGACAACCGATTCTCACAAAATATCGTGGCGTAATGTCACTCCTGGACACCACAAACTAACAGTCGTGGATATGTTTGGCAATTCGAGTTCTGTCAAATTCTCAGTACCCGAAAAATAAATACTCAAAAGTGTAATCTATTTTATCCGATTATTCTTCATAAATGGCATTTAGTTGCTATTTTGTGGGGGAATTATATAAAATTGTCACGAAAAAATTTTAAATTTGCACGTTACTAACTATAAATCAAATGAAAAATATCTTGTTTAAAAACGAAATCACATCTCTGTTTGCAAAAATCGGAGTCTTATACATCATTTTAATGCTCTGTCGAGTAGTATTCTACATCATTAACGCAGATGCTATCGGAGAAATCACTTCATCTGAAATCCCGTCACTACTGAGTGGTGCCTTCGTTTTTGACAGCATTTCAATATTTTATGTCAACTGTATCTTTGTTCTTTTCTGCGTATTGCCAATCCGAATCAGATACAAAAATTGGTATCGCAGATTGTTGATGTGGTTGTTCTACATTGTCAATTCTATTGTTGTTGTGGTAAATTTCTCAGATGCAATCTACTACCACTTTGCAAAAAAGAGATTTACAGCCGAGGAGTTCCACTTTACGGACAACGATAATACTTCAAAAATTATCTTCAAAGCAATCGGAGAAAATTGGTATTGGGCAATCTTTGCAATTGCACTGATTTGGTTTATAGTTTGGAGTTACCGCAAACTTGACAATTTTTCACGAACACACCGACTTAAAAATGCATATTTTTACACCTTCTACGGCATACTGACACTTGCGGCTCCCGTACTGATGTGGGGTATCACTCGCGGTGGACTAAGCCACGCTGTACGTCCGATCACTTTGAGCAATGCTACTCAATACACCACAGATAGCAATAAAGCTCAACTCATTCTGAGTAACCCATTCTGCATTATACGAACTCATAGTGCAAAACCGTTCAGTGCAAAAAAATACTTCCCAAGCGAACAACTCGAACAACTATACACTCCCGACCATTTCCCGACCGACTCACTGAAATCTATCGGACGGAAAAATATCGTGATGTTTACACTCGAAAGTTTCAGCCGCGAACACTCAGCACTGCTTAATCCAGAACTTTATGGTCCTGATGAAAGAGTTATTCCGTTCCTTGACTCGCTAATGACAGAATCGCTGACCTTCACAGATGCATTTGCAAATGGACGTAAATCTATTGATGCACTGCCATCAATCATAGCGTCAATACCATCATTCGAACGACCATTCGTACTGAGAAATCAATCGGTTGCACCAATAGAAGGATTGCCCGCAATGCTTGGCAAAATGGGTTATACCACAGCATTTTTCAGCGGAGCTCAACGCAACTCAATGGGATTCGTTGCATTTGCGAAAAACGCCGGTATGCAACTACACTTCACCCGTGAAGAATTCGAAGAAAAGAAGGGCCGCATAGAATATGACGGATATTGGGGCATCTGGGACGAACCTTTTATGCAATATATGTGCGAGGAGTTGGGCAACTTTAAAGAACCTTTCTTTGCAGACATATTCACACTTAGTTCTCACCACCCATTCGTAGTACCCCAAGAGTATGAATATTTACCTATAGGAAGAACTAAAATCCACAGACCTGCAAGATATACCGATTTAGCACTCAGACGTTTCTTTGAAGCTGCAAAAAAACAGCCGTGGTTCAAGAATACCATATTCGTATTCTGCTCGGACCACGTATCGTCAGAAACATTTGCTGCAAAGACCAAAACCGTAACCGGTAATACTCAGATTCTAATGGCAATATATACACCAGACGGAAGTCTCAAGGGTTATGATTCACTGCCCGCACAACAAGCTGACCTTATGCCGACCCTACTGGGTTTGGTTGGCAACAAAGAGCCATTCACCGCATTTGGCAATGACCTGATTAACGGCACACGTCCAAGAGTTGCAATAAGTTCAGATGGAGAACTTTATCAAATTATCAGCGATTCACTTGTACTGTTCTACGATTCACGTATTGAAAAAATATCAAGTGTGTACTCACGTCAGGATACTCTACAACAAAACAACATTTACGTTGAAAATGATCCTGCACAACTCAAACTCGAACAATACTTAAAAGCTGTAATTCAATCATACGGAGAAAGAATCGAACAAAGAAATTATTTACCCAAAAGATAATATATCTGTTTTTTTGTTATCTTTGTGAAAATAAGAAAATCATTAACTAAAAAAAATAACAAGTATGTTTAATAAAGAAACTTACATCGAACGCCGTAACCGACTCAGAGCAGCGGTTAAAAGTGGTATTATATTGCTGCTCGGCAACTCAGAACAACCAGCCAATTATCGCTCAAATACATTCCATTTCCGTCAAGATAGCAACTTTTTGTACTACTTCGGACTAAACGTAGCAGACTTTGCCGGCGTAATTGACATCGAAGCTGGAACAGAGTGCATCTACGGTGACGACTACACAGTTGACGATATCGTATGGATGGGACCTCAACCATCAACTCAAGACTTAGCTGAAAGTGTTGGCGTAAAATCAGGATTACCTGTAAGTGAGTTGTACACTGCAATTGCAAATGCAATCAGACAAGGTCGTAGAATCCACATCCTACCACCATACCGCGAAGCAAATATGTTAAAGTTGCAAGGTCTTCTCGGAGTAAGTACTGATAGAATTAAAGACTACGTGTCAACAGAATTGATTCAAGCAGTTGTTGCTATGCGTGAAATCAAATCTGAAGAAGAGATTGCAGAAATCGACCGTGCTTGTGAAATAGGCTGGAGAATGCACACTACAGCAATGAAAATGTGCGCTCCGGGTGTTGTAGAACGCGAAATCGCAGGTGCAATCGAAGGTATCGCTCTCTCTTATGGTAGCGGTGTTTCATTCCACTCAATTGTTTCTCAAAACGGAGAAACACTGCACAACCACAATCACAACAATATTCTCGAAGCAGGTCGCTTATTGCTGGTAGACGCAGGTGCTGAAACGACAATGAACTATTGTAGCGACTTCACTCGTACAATGCCTGTAAATGGGAAATTCACTTCAAAACAAAAAGATATCTATAACATCGTTTTGGCTGCCCACGACAGAGCAATCGAATTGGCTCGCCCTGATATCACATATCAAGAAATCCATCGCGAAACTGCACGTACAATCGCTGAAGGTTTGACTTCACTTGGATTGATGAAAGGTTCGATTGATGATATCGTAGCAAACGGTGCTACTGCAATGTTCTTCCCACACGGACTCGGTCACCAAATGGGTCTCGACGTTCACGATATGGAAGACCTTGGTGAAAAATATGTAGGATATGACAAAGAAGTAGAACGCAGCACTCAATTCGGAATCGCATCCCTCAGAATGGGTAAACGTCTGAAAATAGGAACTGTACTGACTGACGAACCGGGAATCTATTTCATTCCTGCACTTATCGACAAATGGCAAAATGAAAAGATTAACAACCAATTCATCAACTTCGACAAGGTTCGTGAATTCATCGGTTTCGGCGGCATCCGCATCGAAGATGACTTGTTGATTACTCCAACAGGCAATCGAGTAATGGGTCCGAATCGCATTCCTATCACAGTTGAAGAAATTGAAGCATTTATGGCAAAATAACTCTAATAAAGAGTATACAACAGAGGGTGTTCCGATTGGGACACCCTCTATTATATTTGTAGCAACAGTTCTTTTGCTACTGACAATTTAGAAAAATACTATTTATTCAGCAATTCTTCGATTTTCTTAGCCAATGCCTCACCACGCAAACCGCGTGCAACGATCTTACCCTCCTTGTCAATTAGGAAAATAGTCGGAATCGATGACACTCCATATTGTTTAGATACAGACTGTGCATTATTTTCGTTATCATTGATTACTTGGTGCCAAGTCAATTTATCATCAGCAACTGCTTTTTTCCAAGCCTCAGTATCACGATCAACGGATACGCTAACTGCATCAAATCCCATATCTTTATACTTAGCATAAGTTTCAACCATATGCGGATTTTCTCTGCGGCACGGACCACACCAAGATGCCCAAAAATCAATCACAAATACTTTACCTTTCATTTCGGTCATCAAGTTGAAATCTTTTCCATCAATAGTCTTGAGCGTAAAATCGATAACCGGCATTCCAGGTGCAGTTTTCATCAAAACATCACGACGTTGTTTGATAACTTCGAGAGGCTTGTTATTAGTCATACCTGCAGCTTCAAACACCTTCAGTATAGAGTCGGTCTTTTCAATTGAATTTCTCAGTTCGAAATCATTCTCCATAATATAGAAAGCAGCAAACAGCGTCGAGATATTATCATTAACAAGTTTATTTATCTCTGCATCAGTTTCAAGGAACAATTCATTTATTTGATTTTTCAGTTTATCAATTTCGGCTTTGATTTCAGTTTGTTGCTCACCTTGTGCTTCACTATAACGCTTTTGTGCATCAGAAAGTTGGGTTCGAAGTGGTTTTTCTTTTTCATAATACTCACGATTAAGTCTTTCAGTTTCAACCCACAATTCATTTGACTTGGTTCCCGAAAACTGGATTTTAATTGAATTTTTATCACTCATTTCACTCGCAATATTAAGAGTGCCTTTTTCAACAAAGAACATCATACATCCATAACTATTGCCTTTGTATGGTGGTTTAATTTGCAGATACTTGGCTGATGGAACATCGAATTTAAATTCATACGAAAATTTTCCATCTTTTAATTGGAATGAATCTGTTGGTTCTGCCAATTTTCTACCGTCGGTCAGATAAACTGTTTGATCTTGAAAACCTTCGAAATTACCATTTATCTTCATAGTATTTTCGGAAGTCGTGCTACACGACACCATCAATATCGTTGCAACACCAAATAAAAATGCATTTCTTTTCATTATTGTTTTATTTTTAAATGATTTACGTACCACAAATTTAATGATTTTTTTGATGGTTTGCAATTAATTTTCACTAATTGTTTTGTTAATTAAAATAAAATTACTATCTTTTGAGTCGAAAGTGGCGTGCGATTTGGTGAAGATATTTACTATAACATTATTAATCAGACTAGTAAATATATTTGAATTTATTATTAACTTCTAAATCAGCAATTTTATGAGAAGTAAATTCACCATCGAATACGAAATTGGATCTACCGTTTCATCGTTGTATAACAGACTCTCTACAGAAAATGGGTTGAGCAGTTGGTTTGCCGACAGTGTTGACCTCAACAATGGAGTATACACATTCAAATGGCGTAAAGTCAGCGAACAAGCAAGACTTATTGCATCCAAAGAGAATAGTTTCATAAAATTTCAATGGGAAGAGGACGCCGATTCGGATTACTATTTCCAATTTTCGATTGTTTCTCACGAACTGACCGGCGACGTTTCACTCATAGTCGAAGACTTTGCTTTGGAGTGTGACATCGAAGATTCAGTTAATTTCTGGGACACAAATATTGCCAAACTCAGGCGAGCTTTAGGCTCCTTCTAACTCATCAATTCTTTCGGCTTCGGCCATATCTTCTTCCTCATTCTGACGTGCTATAGACTGAATGATTCCGAGTGATATGCCCGTAAACAGCAACGAAGACCCCCCATGACTCAGAAATGGCAAACTCTGTCCCGTCACGGGTATAAGAGACACCGATACACCCATATTAACCGCAGCCTGAATCATTACGGTCAGGCCGAGTCCGAAAGAGATCAATCCATTAAAATGACTTCTGCTGTGTTTTGCGATCAGAAATGAACGATAAAATATCGTCAGATACATAATCAGAACAATTATTGCACCTACTATTCCATACTCTTCGATAATAAAAGCGTAGGCATAATCGGCGTGAGCCAATGGCAGATTCGAACGCTGTGTACTATTGCCCGGACCTTTACCAAAAATTCCGGCCGAAGCAATTGCCACTTTTGATTGGTAGACCTGGTTCTCGATTCGTTCAACTCCGGCACTCTTTTCGACTTGTTCTGTCTGTGGCACAAAATATCCTTTAATACGATTACCCCAAGTCTCCATTCGATCGAATCCCGCAGCATAAAGCACCGAAAACAAAAAGGCTGCGACCACTAAGACGAATCCCAATAACCGAGATATTTCTCGCCATTTGATTCCCGATACCTTAATCATAATCAAAGAACATACACCTATCATTATAGCCGTGGACAGATTCGACAACATAATCAAAAAGCACACTACGGCTACCGGCATCAATATTGGCAACGTTGTACGTATAAGGATATTCATATTCTCCTCATAATTTCTCTGCCAATCCATCGGGTTCAGCGAGGGTAACAGTTTCAATTTTGACAAATTTTTTCTTTGAGCAAGTTGGTAAGCTAGTACAATAACGAGCAATATTTTTGCCGCATAAGATGGCTGAAAGGTTTTATCGATAATCGGAATAAAAGCCCAACGCGCTGCACTATTAATTACGGCTCCGAAGAAACCGACAACCAGCAACAAAAACACTATCAACAGAAACAGAATATTTCCCCAACGTTTCCACCACTCCATCTTCACATACTGAAAAATAAAGGCTCCGCCCAAAGCACACACAACGTTGAATAAGTGATTAAAAAAGAAATAGGTCAAATCGTTTCGTTTATAGGCCAATGATGCCGTCGATGATGTGACAACCAACAACGATGCAAGACACATAATCGTCATTATGATCCATATAACACGATCCCCTTTCAATGGGTTCTTCTTTAATCTAATTCTCATATAGGGGTGATATTAGAGCGATTTTACGGCTTCTTTAAATTTACGACCACGATCTTCGTAATTCTCAAATAAATCGAAACTTGCACAAGCAGGTGACAACAATACCACATCACCCTCAACTGCAATATCTTTCACTGCCTTCATAGCCTGTTCGAGTGACGAGGTGTCATACACACGCGAAACCAATCCAAAGAACGACTCTTTGAGTTTCTCATTATTGAGTCCCATACAGATCAATGCTTTGACCTTCTGTCGCACAAAATCCTTCAATGGTTCGTAATCGTTTCCCTTATCGGTTCCACCGGCAATCCAGACTACAGGGCGATTCATACTTTCGAGGGCATACCACACCGAATCGACATTCGTAGCCTTCGAATCGTTCACATACATAATTCCATCTTTCTGACACACAAATTCGAGTCGATGTTCAACGCCAGTGAAATCTTTCACACTTCGCACCACAGACTCAGCATCTACACCAGCTTCGAGTGCTGCCAACATTGCCGCCATTATGTCATAGGCATTGTGAATACCACTGAGTTTCAGTTCACTCATCGGAAGGGATATATTACAATCTTTCCAATTAATATTTATAACGCCATCCCTAAGTTCTGCACACGAATTATGTACACCCTTTGCTGTAAACGGAATCCGTTTTTGGGAAATATCATATTTACCTATATTACTACAAGTCAGTGGATCATCAGCACAATAGATGAATGCATCCTCAGCTGTTTGATTCTGAAGGATACGGAACTTGCTGTCAATATAGTTCTGCAATCGGAAATTATATCTATCCAAATGGTCCGGAGTAATATTCATCAAGACTCCGATATTTGCTCTGAACGACGAGCAACCATCTAACTGGAAACTACTCAATTCAATCACATACCACTTGTGTGATGCAACGGCCACCTGATATGCGAAACTTTCACCAATGTTACCACCAAGACCGACATCAAATCCTGCATCAGCCAAGATTTTGTAAGTCAATGTCGTAGTCGTAGTCTTACCATTACTGCCCGTAATACATATAGTCCGAGCTGAGCAATAACGTCCGGCAAATTCGATTTCCGAAATCACAGGTATTCCGTTCTTTACGAACTTCAAAACAGCATCTGCCTTATCGGGTATACCCGGTGATTTTATTACCAATTCGGCACTATCAATTTTATCGGTATGTCCTCCCTCTTCATAAGGGATATCATATTGCTCAAAAATGCTTTTGTATTTCGGAGCAATACTGCCTTTATCTGAGACAAAAACATCAAAACCTTTTTGTTTTGCTAACACGGCCGAGCCAAAACCACTCTCACCACCGCCCAAAACTACAATTCGTTCCATTCGTAATTTATCTGAAAAAATAAACTTTATTATCTAATCTTCAGTGTTGCCAGGGTCATTGCAGCCAACAGCAACTGTATCAACCAGAATCTCAGCACAATTTTCGATTCGAAGAATCCCTGTTTCTGGTAATGGTGATGCAACGGCGACATCAAAAAAATGCGACGACCTTCACCATATTTATGTTTCGTATACTTAAAGTATCCAACTTGAATAATAACAGAGACACTCTCTGCAATGAATACTCCGCACAGAATCGGCAACAATAGTTCTTTTCTGATTAAGATTGCGAATACTGCGATTATACCACCTATTGCCAACGAACCCGTATCTCCCATAAATACCTGAGCTGGATAACCATTATACCACAAAAATCCAAGCAAAGCACCTACAAAGCAAGCTCCATAGACAAGAAGTTCACCACTGCCTGGCAAATACATTATGTTGAGATATGACGAGAAGATTGCATTACCCGACAGATACGCAAATATTGCGAGAACGACTCCGATTGGAGAAGCGACTCCGACAGCCAATCCATCAAGGCCATCAGTCAAGTTTGCACTATTTGACATCAGCGTGATTACGAATATAACAACTACCACATAAATCAACCAGCCGAGCACCTCACGTGTCTGTTCGTTCTGTACAAACCAAACAAGCGAATCATATTCAAATTCATTGTTCTTAAAAAACGGAATTGTAGTCTCTGTTGTTTTACGATATTCGGCGACTTCACCAGCATCGTCCACCGATGCTGTCTCTGTCAAAACAAATCCGTGTTCAGGTTTTGTATTGACATAATCCTTAACCGTAATATCTTCGTGAAACCACATCGTTAGACCGACAATAATACCCAATCCGACCTGTCCGAATATTTTGAATTTACCATTGAGTCCCTCTTTGCGTTTACGGAACACCTTGATGTAATCGTCAAGAAATCCGATCAATCCAAGCCAAATAGTCGAAAAGACCATCAGTTGTACATAGATATTTGTCAGGTCGCCAACCAGCAGTATCGGCACTAATATAGAGGTCAGAATAATTAATCCCCCCATTGTCGGAGTTCCCCGTTTCTGCAACTGACCTTCAAGACCGAGGTTACGAATTTCCTCACCAATCTGATGACGTTGCAACTGACGAATGATATATTTACCAAAGACAATACCCACCAGAAGTGCAATAATAATAGCTGTCACTGCTCGGAATGTCAACGAGAGAAACATTGCTGAACCTGGAATCGAAAATTCTCCGACCAAATATTTTATCAACGAATATAACATTGATTTCTAATTATTTAAGTATATTTTTAATTTCTTCCATATCATCAAAATGATGACGTACGCCACAAATTTCCTGATAAGTTTCGTGACCTTTACCTGCAATCAGAATCAAATCTCCCTTAGCAGAAAGAGCTGCTGCCGTAGCAATAGCCTGACGCCTATCCGTAATTACAAGATATTTACGTTGAGTGCCACACACCCCTACTTCCATATCTTTCAGAATACTTTCGGGCCTTTCCGTACGAGGATTATCCGATGTCAATATTGCCATATCCGAATTCTCAACGGCAATCTGAGCCATCTCTGGACGCTTGGTTTTATCTCTATCTCCGCCACAGCCTACGACAACTATCAGCTTTTGTCCCGGCTTTTTGAGTTCATTGATTGTCTGACAGACATTTTTCAATGCATCAGGCGTGTGTGCATAATCAACAATCACCGTCACGCCACCTTGCGAAATGTAATTTTCCATTCTGCCTCTCACCGAACGCAGTGTACTCATCACAACAGCCACCTGTTCCGGATCGAATCCCAACTCCATAGCGGCACCATACACTGCCGTAAGATTATGAGCATTGAATCTACCAACAAACGAAACCCACAATTCACAATTGTTGATACGCAACTGCATCCCGTCAAAATGTTCCTCAAGAAGCTTACATTTATAGTCAGCCGGTCGCAACAGAGCATATCTGCAAATTTTAGCCTTGCAATTCTGAACCATTATATCCGCATTTCTATCATCTGAATTGACAAGTGCAAACGCATCTTTATCCAGCGAATCGAACAACATTTTCTTCGCTGTGATATAGTTCATAAATGTCTGATGATAATCGAGATGGTCGTGAGTAATATTGGTAAACAATGCACCTGCAAATTTCAATCCCTCAACCCGACACTGCACCAAACTATGCGAACTGACCTCCATAAAACAGTACTGACAACCAACTTCAACCATCTGAGCTAACATTCGGTTCAGAGCTACAGCATCCGGCGTGGTATGTGTTGATGGATAAATCTCATTATTGATTCTGTATTCTACGGTTGAAATCAATCCTGCACACCATCCCATTGCCATAGCCACATTATACAACAAGGTTGCAATTGTAGTTTTCCCATTAGTACCCGTTACCCCAACAAGTTTCAGTTTTCGACTTGGATGACCGTAGAACGCCGATGCCAAAATTCCCAACGAAGCCTGAGAATTCTCAACCTGAACATAAGTCACATTCTGAGAGAGATTCTCTGGCAATTGTTCACACACCACAGCAACTGCACCAGACTCGATCGCCGATACTATAAATTTGTGTCCATCGCTTGCAACTCCTCTCTGAGCCACGAACAATGCTCCCGGAGTGACTCTCCGCGAATCAAATTCAACCGATGTTACGTCACACTCTAATGATCCGTAAACACCTGACACACATATATCTTGCAGTAAATTATCAAGTTTCATTACAATCCTCCAAAAACTCGCACAAATATACAATAAATAAAAGTAATCATTTAACGATTTTCAAACCTTTTTTGAACATATTATAATTTTAGTTTAACAAATACATTACATAAAAACCTTTCAACAACTATACTATCAACCCCATAAACCATCGCATAGTCTGTGAGAATAAAACTTTTTTCGATTAAATATTGATAATTGTTTTGAAAAGCATTAATAATTTTCGTACCTTTGGGGCGGTAAAATTTATCTTAACTATGGCTAAAATCAAAGGAACCGTTGTTGTGGATACCGAAAGATGCAAAGGTTGTAACTTATGCGTCGTAGCGTGTCCCTCGAAAGTCTTGACACTTTCAAAACAGGTAAATGGCAAAGGTTACTCCTATTGCACTATGGCAAACCCTGACGATTGTGTAGGTTGTGCAAGTTGTGCATTGGTGTGTCCTGACAGCTGTCTGACAGTTTATCGTCAAAAAGACCCTTCCGCAAACTAAAAAACTTCAAAAACTATGGCAGAAGAAGTAAAATTAATGAAGGGTAATGAAGTTATCGCCGAAGCAGCAATTCGTTGCGGTTGCGACGGATACTTCGGATACCCTATCACACCTCAGTCTGAGGTTATGGAAACATTGATGTACCGCAAACCGTGGGAAGAAACAGGTATGGTAGTGCTTCAAGCAGAAAGCGAATGTGCATCAATCAATATGGTTTATGGTGGAGCTTCAACCGGTAAAAAAGTAATGACTTCATCTTCAAGTCCCGGTATCAGCCTTATGAGTGAAGGCTTGAGCTACTTGGCAGGTGCAGAACTCCCCGCCTTGATCGTAAACGTTCAACGTGGAGGTCCAGGTCTTGGAACAATCCAACCATCTCAAAGTGACTACAACCAAGCGTGCCACGGAGGTGCTCACGGTGACTTCAACTTGATTGTATTGGCACCGGCATCAGTTCAAGAAATGAACGACTTCGTAGACTTAGGTTTCGAATTGGCATTCAAATATCGCAACCCAGCAATGATCCTCGCAGACGGAGCAATCGGTCAAATGATGGAAAAAGTTGTCCTCAGTCCAATCAAACCTCGTCGTACTGAACAAGAAATCATTGAACAATGTGGCGATTGGGCTTTGACAGGTAAAAGTGCAGATCGTAACCGCAATATCGTAACATCACTCGAACTCGACTCTGCAAAACAAGAAATCTTCAACCGCAAATTGCAAGCTAAATATCAAACTATTCGTGAAAACGAAGTTCGTTATGAAGCACTCAATTGCGACGATGCAGAATACCTGATGGTTGCTTACGGCTCATCAGCTCGTATCTGCGAAAAAACAATGGAATTGGCTCGCGAAAAAGGAATCAAAGTAGGTTTGTTGCGTCCGATTACCCTCTTCCCGTTCCCGACAAAACAAATTAAAGAGATCGGTGGCAGAATGAAAGGCATCCTTTCAGTAGAACTCAATGCAGGCCAAATGGTTAACGACGTACGCCTTGCTGTAGAATGCAAAGTACCAGTTGAACATTTCGGACGTATGGGCGGTATTATTCACTCGCCGGAAGAAGTACTCGAAGCATTAACTAAAATCGTACGATAATGGCAAATTTTGAAGTTGAAAAAACGCCCGAAAATCTGGTTTATGCAAAACCCAGACTCATCACCGATAACACAATGCACTACTGCCCGGGCTGTAGCCACGGCGTCGTACACAAACTCGTTGCAGAAGTTATCGACGAAATGGGCTTCCAAGATAAAACAGTTGCAGTTTCTCCAGTAGGTTGCTCGGTATTGGCATACAACTATATCGATATCGACTGGGTAGAAGCAGCTCACGGTAGAGCTTGTGCTGTAGCTACTGCAGTTAAAAGACTTAACCCAGAAAAATTGGTATTCACATACCAAGGTGATGGTGACCTCGTTGCTATCGGTGCAGGCGAAACTTTCCACGCAGCTAACCGCGGTGAAAATATCGCTATCATCTTTATCAACAATGCAATCTATGGTATGACAGGTGGACAAATGGCTCCGACTACCATCTTGGGTATGAAGACAGAAACTTGTCCTTACGGTCGTACTCCTGAACAGCACGGCTGGCCTGTAAAAATCTCTAAGATTTTGTCAGAACTCAACGGTGTTTGCTATGCAACTCGCCAAACAGTTTACACTCCGGCTGCAGTGCGTAAGGCTAAGAAAGCAATCCGTAAAGCATTCGAAAACTCACTGAACAAGAAGGGTACTTCTATCGTGGAAATCGTTGCTACTTGTAACTCTAACTGGAAGATGACTCCGGAAGATGCTAACACTTGGATGGAAGCTAACCTCTTCCCGGAATATCCGCTGGGAGACATTAAGGACGAGGCTGCTAAATAGTGGATTAACAGAATAAAACATCTCAAGGTATGAAAGAAGAAATTATCATAGCTGGATTTGGTGGACAAGGTGTATTGTCTATGGGTAAAATCCTCGCATACTCAGGTTTGATGCAAGGTCAAGAAGTGTCTTGGATGCCTTCGTATGGTCCTGAAATGCGTGGTGGTACAGCAAACGTATCTGTTATCCTCAGCGACCAACGCATCTCATCTCCGATTATCCAAAAATTCGATACTGCAGTGATTCTCAACCAACAATCACTCGACAAATTCGAACCGCAAGTTAAACCGGGTGGCGTTCTGATCTATGACCCGAACGGCATTGTTAACCCTCCTACCCGTACCGACATTAAGATCTATAAGGTTGCTGCAACAGATGCTGCGTCTAAGACCGGTAATATGAAGGTATTCAATATGGTAGTGTTGGGTGGTTACCTGAAGGTTAAACCTATCGTTTCTATCGAAAACGTGAAAGAAGGTTTGGCACACTCACTGCCCGAACGTCTGCACAAGTTGATTCCGGCTAACGAAGCTGCTATCAAGATTGGTATGGACATCGTGGAAGAAGTTCGCTAATCGGTATTACCAAGAACAAAGAAGCCTGTCGCGATCGCGACAGGCTTTCATTTTTTCACTCACCCCAGAACTAGTAACCCAAGATTCTCATCATTGAACGGTAACTTTGTTCCTTAGCAAAGAGTCGTGTATAATACTCGTTATTGTCATCTTTGTCAATCAAGATATGTTTCGGAGCAGGAATCAGACAGTGTTGAATGCCGCCGTAACCTCCCAATGATTCCTGATAAGCCCCCGTATGGAAGAAGCCGATGTACTGAGTTTCGTCGCACAACTTCGGCAGATAGATCGCATTCTGATGCGCCTCTGAGTTATAGTAGTCTTCACTATCACAAGTCAGACCACCGAGGAACACGCGCTGAT
>CAJGBR010000021.1 GCA_904501625.1 uncultured Rikenellaceae bacterium | reverse complement strand
TTTTATCCGAAAATGTGCATCAGATTGCTCAGCGAACAATCGAAATGATTATTGAACAAGACTTGAATCGTTTTTGAATTTCCACGACAGACTAAAACGCAATTTTCGTCCCAGTGAAATCCTTTTGATAACTTCTGAGTAGACTATATTTGATTTCACGCTATAATCATTATTATTGTCAAATATATTATCTAAATAGACATTGACGCCTAAGCGTTTCTTAAATAAATTGAATCCACTATTAGCCGATAAATTAAATATGTCTTCATTTGTATGCGGAGCAGATGTGTTTCTGAAATATCTATAATATCCCGTGAAACCTATTGATACCCGTTTAAATAATCTTACACGATTAGATATGGATACTATTCCCGTAGTTGAACTGAACAGAGGCCCATTACCTTCGTTGATATTTTTCATCAACGTATAGTTAATAGATGGTTTTAGGTTTCTTGAGAATGAACCAGAATAGCCGACCGTAAAAGTGTGTGTGCTATTATTTCTATATAAAACCTCTTCATCTTTTATGTATGGATTCTTGAGGTAGCGGAATTTATATGACAAACTGATACTACTTTCAATTGATGATATAAATTTTGAGTATTGGGTTTCGAGATTAAAAAATCTTCTTTTTCCTGCATTAGTGGTCGTAGTTAATATGGCTCCTTTGCGTGCTTTGTAACCATACTCTGGCAGATATGTATCTTCTGTGAAAACTTTAGATATTGATGCCGTTGCATTGTTTGCGAATGATAGCATAATGTCTGCAGAGAATGTTCCAAGATTGTATGTAAGTATATTAATTTGTCCTGTAATATTGTAAGTATCAATCATTTTCAGATTTGGATTCCCAGCACTGAGAGAATAAGGTGTGGATTCTATAATTCGATCTTGGAAACTTGTTACGAATGGAACTGATTTGGATTTCGAAATGTTTAATGTTGAGAACATCCACATTTTGTATTGAGTTCTAAATGATAGACTGTAACTCGGTATGAATTTCGATATCGAATTGCTGTATGTATACGGAATCAGGTCTGTATATTCTTGATTTAATATTTTGCCGGAAACTCCTATATTTACAGTTGTATTTTTGGAAATGTTAAGTCCGAGATTGGTGTTAATATTAAATTTCTGATCTACCAAATCGAAGTTATACGAACCTGCAGTATCCAACTTGGTAGTTATAACATCAAAGGCCATACGTTCCTTACGAGATCGATCGTCAAAATATTGTAAGTTTAAACCCCAATTAAGAATCTTGAACAGATTTTTACTCAATTTAAAGTATCCTTCGATGGTGGTCATATTCTCATCAGCAGTACGATCTAAATAAACTTTATCGCTACTTGATTGCAGAGTGTCAAATACAACATCAGAGATATCTCCACCATTCAGTTTGATTTCCGCACCATATGTTGTTGTGATTTTAGGTTTTGCAAAATATAAACTATGCGAAAGATTTAGGAGAATCCTAAGTCTTTCTTCTGTTGAATTTTTCTCCAAATGTGTATTCTTGAAATCTTGACCATTGAGCAATGTCTTTGTTGAATTAAGATTATTAAACTTAAGATCTTCCAATGTTGTCTGTAGGGTGAAATCGAGTTTAGTTTTATTTTTAAACGTTTTGTATCCTCTTGCTAAGAATACGCCACTACGTTCATCTCTATTATCTTCTAAATAATCAGACTCAGTCATATCCAACTGATTATATTGTCGGTCGGTAAAGGTCACACTTTTTTCATCACTCAGTTTCAGTAAAAGACTCGTTTTAATGTGGATTTTATTAACTTCGTGTTTTTCGTAACCAAGATTTATTAATCTCTGGTCAATACCGCCATATTGGCTATTTTGGTTGACTACAAGAGCACTCAAACCATAATTTTCTCCAGGACGACTTTTTGTAATACCGCCACTCAAATGCCATTGTTTGGTATACTCATCATTATCAGTTTTGTTATCAGCAATTGCAAAGCCACCAGAAAGATCCTGATGTCGAATCATCTTAGGTTTACTTTTGGTGATAACATTAGCGACTGTTATTTTGTCGGCGTGTTTAATATCGTTAAGTTTTTCCCAGTCATCGTGTTCGTCAAATACTTTGATTTTCACGACGTCATCAGCCCTGATACGTCCCAAAGCCTCAGAGACGTTATTCTCAAACAGCCGAGTATCATCAATGTATATTCGTTCAATCGGTTTGCCGAGATAGGTTAATTTCCCATCTTTGAACAGAATACCCGGAGCTTTTGCGAATATATTTCCTAAAGTTTCCCCCTCGAAGTTTTTGAATTTTGATGCATTGTAGATGATCGTATCTTTTTTGACAAGAAACAACAAATCATCACCTCTGACGATAACTTCAGCTGCCTGCACCTGTTTTCTTGACATTCTAATAGTGATTTCGCTTGGCATATAGAAATTAATGCGTTCTCTGAGTGTGTGGTATCCTATATATTGCACCTGAATATCAACCGAGTCTTTGTAACGAATTTTTCTAAGAGTCTGCCAATTTTCACGGTCAATAAACATTACCGAGTCCTTGGGCGATGCAATGGTAATCTGTGCAAACGGCAACTCTTCGTTTGTAAGCGAGTCAACAACCTTTATGTCAATAACATCTGTTGAACCTTTAGGGACTTGTTGTTTGAAGTATTCGATGGTAACCCTTGGCTTATTTTGTCCCAACACACAACCTACACTAAATAATAAACACAAGATAACCAAGTTGATATGTGATAAATGTCTTTTCATAAGGCTTGATTTTTGGGGGTTTGTGTGAAGAATAAAGCCCTCGAAAGGGCTTTATTCTAATCGTTTAAATATTTTTGATCCGTGTCATTTAATATTGTCAGGGTCAAATCTTATAGCTATATATGCCGGCATTTTCAACTTCACCTTTCTACTAATCGTCTTGTACTTGAATGAGGAGACGATTATCTCAACAGAGTCATTCCCGTTTTTGAGAGCATCCATCATTCCCTTTTTAAGAATCATAGTACCAATTGAATTTGTTGAGTCCTCGATTTCGAAGTCTTTGTGTTTAATCTTAACTTTAATTGGTATATATGGACGTCTGCGATCTGTATAATCTGTTGCCGCATAATTAATGACCCCTGGATGGCCTAATTTTGGAGTCTGAAGCAGTATAATAGTGTCTCCCTCGCCACGTGGTATAGGTGGCAATCTGAGTGTTTGCGCATACGCGAGAATAGACCCAATGGCGAATAACGAAACAAATAAAATTAACTTTTTCATAAGAGAACATTTTGGTATTAGTTTGTATCATCCTGTTGTTGTTCAAATACCATCGTAACAGAAACGTTGGATTCGACTATGATATCAGCTGTGGTAACCCAAAAACTACCTCCGTTGACTTTAAATCGAAACTTCTCATAACCATCCTTAGGTAGCGTAGTTATGGTACATTCTCTACCTGCTATATCTTCAACAATAATAGGATCGGTATCTGGGGACTTTAAAACGATAACTGGTGCTAACATCCAATCTGGACCTAATTCATATACTTCTAAGTATGAAAATTGGATGCCGTAAATGATGTTTGAACTTGGCGGATCAATGGTCTGCACCGTTAATGTGTAAGAGGGTGGTGGGGTGTTAGGGTTATCGTTATTAGCCTTAACAGGATTTAGGAGAGAAACTCCAACCGCAAGCATAAATGCCAACGATAAAAACGTGAATCTTTTCATACTAATGGGGTTTAAAAGTTAGTATTAGAGGTTGGTTTTGCAATGCAAGAAAACTTACGTATGCAAATATAATATATAAATAATTCAATTCCAAATTTTTGTTGGTATATTTTTAGTTTTAATATTTTGTAACGAAGCCTTTGTGCTCGTTGCCTTTTTTTGCTAATTAAAAAAATCGCCGTACCTTAGCAGTCGTAATGTGAGATCTAAAGTTAAATCCAAATATGAATAAAAACCTTGAAGCAACTCAACGTCTGTTGGACATTATGGACGAACTGCGTGAAAAATGCCCCTGGGACAGAAAACAGACTTTCGAATCGTTGATAACAAATACGGTCGAAGAGACCTACGAATTGGTAGATGCTCTCTCGGGCGGCGATATGCAGGAGATAAAAAAAGAGTTGGGTGATCTGTTGTTACAGGTAGTGTTCTATGCTAAGATCGGAAATGAACAGGGAGCATTCGATTTCGGTGACGTTGCAAATGCAATATCGGATAAACTGGTGTTCAGACACCCTCACGTATTCGGTGATGTGACGGCAGAGAATGCCGAACAGGTGCTGCACAATTGGGAGGAATTGAAACAACGCGAACGCAAAATGCAACAACTGAAAAATCGTAGTGTAATGTCGGGTGTGCCGCGTTCGTTGCCTCCGCTGGTCAAGGCATTCAGAATTCAGGAGAAGGCTTCGGCTGTCGGATTTGATTGGGCGGCTGCAGATGATGTCTGGGAGAAGGTGAAAGAGGAAATCTGCGAATTCGAAACCGAGGTGAAAAATAACGATAAAGATAAAATGCAGGCAGAATTTGGTGACTTGTTGTTCGCAATGGTTAATGCAGCACGCCTTTACGGACTCTCTCCTGAAGCAGCTCTGGAGGCTACAAACAGAAAATTCCTCGAACGATTCGATCACATTGAACAGACTGCCCAGCAAGAGGGAGTCGAGGTGAAAGACCTCGGCATTGACCGAATGGAAGAACTATGGCAGCAAGCAAAGAAAATTAAACATTAAAGATATAATATAATGGCACTTATCAGAACACTCAGGGGTATTACTCCCGAAATCGGAGAGGGAACTTTCCTCGCAGAGACAGCCGTGATTATCGGCGATACGACCATCGGAAAGGATTGCAGTATTTGGTATAATGCTGTTCTCAGAGGTGATGTCAATACTATCACAATCGGCGATCGTACAAATATTCAGGACGGAGTCGTAATACACACTCTCTATGAAAAGTCACCGAAACCATCGCAGACTCATATCGGCAATGACGTATCGATTGGTCATAACGCAACGATTCACGGTGCTGTAATCGAAGATCATTGTCTGATAGGTATGGGTTCGACAATTTTGGATAATGCAGTGGTAGGTCACGGTTCGATTGTGGCAGCAAACTCACTGGTACTCAGTGGGACAATTATTGAGCCTGGTTCGTTATATGCAGGAGTCCCGGCTAAGAAGGTGAAAGATGTTACGCCTGAGCAGGTTGAACATATCATCAAGCGTACAGCTCGAGATTATATGACCTACGCATCGTGGTACAAGGAGTAGTGCAGTAACTGCAAAAAAAAGAGTGTCCAAAAAATCTTTGGACACTCTTTTTTTGTTAAATGAGGTTATTTAAACCAACCTTCGATTCGGTTACGTGCGAAAAGAACATATACCAAGAAACCAATCCAGCTTGTCAAGAAGACAACAAGTGCAGTAATCAACTTACCGCTTGTTTTGATATTCTTTTTCCAGATGTCAAGTATACACCAAATTGTACATACCAAACCGATCAAATAAAGCAACATAATCGTACTCTTTTCGTTAAACAATAAAAATTTACTGCCACAAATATAACAAATTTATTGTAGAATTATCTCATAATCTGAATTTTTTTTGATGAAATTGAGATTATATTCTGCAGATTGTGGTTAAACGTCTGTGACAAATTTATCCAATTCACAGTAGAGTTGTTGAATGGGCAATCCCATTACGTTGTAGAACGAACCCGAAATTCCTTTGATTCCGATATAACCGATCCACTCTTGAATACCGTAAGCTCCCGCTTTATCCATTGGCGAGTAGTTGTTCACATAATAGTTAATCTCCTCGGCTGAGAGTTTGTTGAATCTGACAGTGCTGTGACCAGCGAAACTTTTTATTCGGTTGTCAGTGCGGATAGTGACTCCGGTAATTACCTTATGGCTCCGACCTGACAGAGTGGTCAACATTCGGATTGCATCATTACGGTCGATCGGTTTTCCGAGGATTTCATCTCCGACGACGACAATCGTGTCGGCCGTAATCAGAATTTCGTTTGGTTCCAGACGGCGTGGAAAACTCTTAGACTTGAGTCGCGACAGATACGTAGCAACCTTGCCGGCAGACATCCCAGATGGGAAACATTCCACGACCTCGTATTTCGGAGCTACCTCAAAATCGAATCCCGCATCAGCCATCAATTCTCGGCGTCTTGGAGAGTTGCTTGCCAATATTATTCGTCTGTTTTTAAGTTTATCAAACAACATATTGTTATCGTTTTAATTTTTTGTCAAACCATAATTTTGAATTGAATCGACTCTCGGCGTTATGTTCTACTGAGTCGTCGAGACCTGTATAGAAATCCATATTCATAATTTCTTCCAATTGGTCGATGCTCTTTGCGTAGTGTTGGAAATCTCCATCGAACTTGTTGTCATTCGGAATGTAAAATCCAATTGCAGAATATTTCCCAGAGTGCTTGATGAGCAGTGTTTTGTAGAAATATCTTGGGACTCCCACTCCGTTTTTCCCGATACGTTCAAAATCTTTCTCGAATTTGCTACCAGTAACTACCCAGACGCTGTCAAATCTTTCGGCTACGCGTCTAACATACTCTTCGAGGTATTTCCATATTTGACGGTTCAAGTTTGGCTTTTGTGGCGATATGTTTGATAATAAGAAAGTTGCGTCGTTCTCAGAGGAGGTGTCATCTCGGTCGGCCGAGGGTAGCAGATGTCCCCTGTCGTATCCCGATTTTTTGTAGTCGGAATCTGTTGCAGTGGGATATCCTTTTGCTACGATCATTGGGTCACTGCGGAATCGATCCCCTCGTTCAGCTCCCTTTTGCGAAACCTCTTTGGCAGTAAGAATATGTGCAACCCACGCAGCCTGACGCATCATCGTGTCGTACATAAAACAATATCGCCCGCTTGAATTAGTGAAATAAAACTGTCTAGACTCGATCTTCGGCAACCCAATGTTCAGATATATCGAGTCTTTCGGCGTAGTATCTTGTATCAGTGTGCTACCTGATTCCGATTTGGCGACATTCTTCGATCTCTGTATTGATTTTGGTTTCTGAGTTATTGTCTGTTGGGTATTGTCTGCAGATTGATGTTTGCGATTTTCGATTGTTCTCGATAGCCATAAGATGATGAAAATTACCAGCAACAGACCGATAATCACATACCACCACCGATATTGTTGTGTTTTATTCTTCGAACGCTTGTTTGATTTGCTCTTTTTTTTAGAATTTTTCATAAAAAACTTACTACCTTTGTACCTTGCAAAGGTACTTTTTTGCGTGATAAAACGTTAATAAAAATTAAGATAAATTTAAAAATAATATGGCAGGTTCGAATTTTGTGGATTACGTAAAGATTTTCTGTCGTTCTGGAGCTGGTGGAAACGGCTCAATGCACTTCAGACGTGAGAAATTCGTCGAATTCGGAGGCCCCGATGGTGGCGACGGCGGTTGGGGTGGCAGTATTATCCTAAAGGGTAATTCTCAATTCTGGACCCTGTTGCATTTAAAATACAAACGTCACCACTTTGCTGAAGATGGTCAGTGTGGTAGTGGTGCTCGTTGCACCGGCCGTGACGGGCAAAGCATTATCATTGAGGTGCCGCTGGGTACCGTAGCCCGAGATGTTGAATCGGGTGAAATTGTTGGCGAAGTTACTGAAGATGGTCAAGAATTGGTGCTGCTTGAAGGTGGCCGTCCGGGATTGGGTAATTGGCATTTCAGAACAGCTACAAATCAGGCTCCACGTTACGCGACTCCGGGACAACCTCGCAAAGAAGGTTGGTATGTTTTGGAACTCAAAGTTCTGGCTGATGTGGGATTGGTCGGATTTCCTAATGCCGGAAAGTCAACATTGCTCTCTGTGGTTTCGGCAGCAAAACCAAAGATTGCAGACTATGCCTTCACAACTCTTGAGCCTAACCTCGGAATCGTTTCGGTTCGTGATGGACGTTCATTCGTGATGGCGGACATTCCTGGAATAATCGAGGGGGCTCACGAAGGTCGCGGTATCGGACACCGATTCCTGAGACATATTGAACGCAACTCGTTGTTGTTGTTTATGATTCCTGCCGACTCAATGGATATAGCTGCTGACTATGAAGTTTTACTCAATGAACTGCGACTCTATAATCCTGAACTGCTGGACAAACAGCGAGTACTCGCCATTACGAAATCGGATATGCTCGATGAGGAGATGATTGAGCAAATGAAACGCGAAGTGCCCAAAGAGTTGCCACACGTATTCATATCGTCAGTATCTGGATATAATGTTAGTCAACTGAAAGATATGTTGTGGAGACTATTGAATGAATAAAGTTGGTTGAAAAATATAATTGTGCGAATGAAACCTTTGAAGATCAGAGATAAAGAGTTTACATCGCGACTCTTTACCGGAACAGGGAAATTTTCCTCGAATGAAACGATGTTCCAAGCACTCGAAGCCAGCGGAAGTCAATTGATAACCGTAGCCCTTAAAAGAGTGGATATAAATGACCAATCTGACGATATGTTGAAACATATCCTCAAAACAGGAGCTTCATTACTGCCCAATACTTCAGGTGTACGAACTGCAAAAGAGGCAGTCTTTGCAGCACAACTTGCACGTGAGGCTCTCGGAACAAATTGGATTAAACTTGAAATTCACCCCGATCCGCACTATCTTTTGCCAGATCCCATAGAAACATTGAATGCCTGTGAGCAGCTGGCTAAAGATGGATTCAATGTGATGCCATATATTCACGCAGATCCGGTATTGTGCAAACGTCTGGAAGAGGTGGGTGCAGCGTGTGTGATGCCACTCGGAGCACCAATCGGCTCGAATAAGGGACTGTTGACAGAAGAATTTTTGAGAATAATCATCGAGCAGAGCAACCTGCCGGTTGTTGTTGATGCCGGTATCGGAGCACCATCTGATGCAGCTCGTGCAATGGAACTTGGTGCCGATGCCGTATTGGTTAATACAGCAATAGCTGATGCACAGGATCCTGTGGCTATGGCCAAAGCATTCAAAATGGCAGTAGAAGCAGGTCGTATGGCTTATGAAGCAAAACTTGCTCCGAAAAATGATCGTGCAACAGCAACAAGTCCGATGCTCTCATTCCTCAATGATATCAAATCGTTGTAACGATGGAACAAACTTTTTATGATATTGCTCACGCCTTGAAGTGGAATGAAGTGAGAGATTTCATCTACTCAAGGACTGAAGATGATGTTGAGAGGGCGTTGAAGAAAGAACGTATTACGATGGACGATTTCGCAGCATTAGTATCACCTGCTGCGAGTGCCTATCTTGAACAAATGGCAGAAAAGAGTTACCTTACCACTCGCCGTCGATTCGGTAACACTATGCAGTTGTATGTTCCGATGTATCTGTCAAATTGGTGTACGAACAGATGTATTTATTGCGGATTCAATTGTCGTAATCATATTCGTCGTACTGTGCTCAATGAAGAGCAAATCAGAGAAGAGGCTGAGGTTATATGTAAAGATCCGTTCCAACATATATTGCTGGTAACAGGAGAAGATCCTGTAAAGGCAGATGTCAAATATCTTGGTCGTGCAATTCAGATAATGAAGGATTATTTTTCGCAAGTATCCATTGAGGTGCAACCTCTCGAACAGGAAGAATATGAATACCTCAGACCTTTGGGACTGCACGCCGTAGCCGTATACCAAGAAACTTACAATGAGGAACGATATCCGGTGTATCACCTCTCGGGTAAAAAGAGTAACTATCGCTATCGCTTGGAGACTCCGGATAGAGTCTGCCGTGCAGGTGTAGCCAAAGTAGGTATAGGAAACCTTATCGGACTCGAAGATTGGCGAACAGAAGCCTATTTTACAGCCCTACACGCACGATATATCGAAAAAAAATATTGGAGAACCAAAGTCTCAATATCATTTCCACGACTCAGACCTCACGAATCGGCAGATGCATTCCAGCCGAATTACCCGACTACGGACAGGGAATTCTTGCAGATTATCTGTTCATACCGACTGCTGAGTGAGGACCTCGAGTTGAACCTATCAACAAGAGAAAGCCGTGAGTATCGTGACAAAATTATGCCCTTTGGTGTAACATCTGTCAGTGCAGGATCAAAAACAGATCCCGGTGGATATGCTCACCCCAATGAAGAACTTGAACAATTTGCCATAAATGATGACCGTTCTCCGAGAGAGGTCTGTCAGGCAATTCGAGAAAAAGGATTCGATCCGATATGGAAAGATTGGGACTTCTTCTTTAACTAAAACCCAAATCACGAAACAAATGGAACACTACGAAGATCAACATAGAGCTGAACACGAAGATAGTGCATTAATCGTAAATCAGGGAGTTCAACAACCTCCGTCGGTTAATCCTAATTGGAAACGTGTTAAACGTCGCGAACTCACTACTGATGAGTACGTTGACGGAATACTTTCTCAGAATATCACTATACTGAGTAAGGCCATTACATTGGTGGAGAGTCTGAAACCTGAACATTACGCACAGGCTCAGGAGATTATCGAACGTTGTTTGCCATATGCAGGACGATCAATCCGAATAGGTATTACGGGAGTTCCCGGTGCCGGCAAGTCTACATTCATCGAGGCAATCGGTGAGATGGTAATCAATCTAGGTCACAAACTCGCAGTACTCGCCATTGACCCGAGTTCGGAACGTAGTGGCGGTTCGATTCTCGGTGATAAAACCCGAATGGAGACTTTGGTGCATAACAAAGATGCATTTATCCGTCCTTCGCCGTCGGCAGGGTCCTTGGGTGGAGTTGCCCGCAAAACACGCGAATCGGTTATTCTGTGTGAGGCTGCAGGTTTTGATGTGATTTTCATTGAGACTGTCGGTGTAGGTCAATCGGAAACAGCAGTCCATTCGATGGTGGATATGTTTATGTTGTTGCAGATTGCCGGAGCAGGCGACGAATTGCAGGGTATAAAGCGAGGTATAATGGAGATGGCCGATTTGGTTGCCATAACAAAAGCTGACGGAAATAATATACTGAGAGCTGAACTTGCCAAAACTCAGTTTGTCAATGCATTGAATCTCTTCCCGACACCCGAATCAGGTTGGCGACCGAGGGTGTATACCTGTTCGTCTGTGGAGAAAAAAGGTCTTACAGATCTGTGGAGTGGAGTGGAAGACTTTTTGGCATTTACGAAAAAAGAGGGCTATTTCAAATCGAATAGAAACAATCAAGATAAGTATTGGATGTTCCAAACTGTCAATGAAGCTCTTAAGGAGAGTTTCTATAGACTTCCGGCAATCGAAAACCAGTTGCCCGATTTCGAGAAAAAGGTTCTTGATGGTCAGTTGAGTTCGTTTGTTGCAGCTCATCAACTTTTGAATATCTACTTCAATAATATAGCAAAAAAACTCTAAAGTGTAATAGAGAATGAAACGCCTGAAAAATCTGATTTCAAACTTATTCAGGAAACAACGCCTGTCAATAAGCAATCCCCGAACCAACAAAGAGTTGTGGTATATAATGATAAGTCCGTTAAATGTCATAATGACACTCTTATCAACTGCGATTCTGATGTTGATTGGGGTAGCCGCCTTGGCGATGTTTACCTCGGTTTTGGATCTGATTCCAGGTTATTATGGCAATAAATCTCGTAACGAACTGCTGATCAATATCGAGAAACTTGATTCAATGAACAAGCGTCTTGAGATGTGGCAGGTTTATTATGATAACCTTTCGACGATTTTAGAGGGACGAACTCCGCAGACTCTTGCCTCAATGGTGGGTGATTCGACACTCAATCTTAAGAGTGATAGTATTGAACGTCTTGCAGAGGACTCAATTCTGCGTCGCCAGATGGAGTTGGAAAGTATCTACAAATTGAATGAACAAGAAGCTAAAAAATCTCGACAAATAAGATTTACGGCTCCGACAAAAGGTGTGGTAGTCAAGAAGTTCAATCCCGAGAATAAGATTTATAGTGTAGAGGTTCAACCTCTGCCTGATCAGGCAATATGTGTGGTGAATGACGGAACGGTAGTCCTCTCAACTTGGGATCCCGAAAAGGGTTATTTGCTTTATATTCAACACTCTGATAATTACATATCAGTGTATAAACACTACTCTCCTCTGCATAAGCAGTCGGGAGATAAAGTCAAAGCTGGGGATGTTCTTGGCTATACGGGAGTTGCAAAACACTCCTCTGAGAAACCCGGAATATTCAGATTCGAGTTATGGTATAATGGAACTCCGGTAAATCCGGAAAATTATGTGACTTTTGAGTAATGAAACAACGCATCGCAATATTGGGCTCAACCGGTTCGATCGGACGACAGACTTTGGAGGTAATCAGGGCAAATAAAGATTTGTTCGAGGTTAAAACGATTACGGCCAATAACAATTGGGAACTGCTTGTGACTCAGGCAATGGAATACCACCCTGATAGTGTAGTCATCGCTAACGAGGCTTACTACACACACGTGAAGAAGGCACTCGAACGTTTTCCCGTGAAGGTTTATGCGGGAAGTGATGCCCTGTGTCAGGTCGTATCGGCTGATAATGTGGATACCGTAATGTCGGCTCTGGTCGGATATAGCGGACTGCAACCCACGTTGAGTGCTATTCGTGCAGGGAAAAAAATAGCTCTGGCCAACAAAGAGACATTGGTGGTGGCTGGCGAAATTGTAATTGCCGAGTCAATGAAATATAATGCTTCGATAGTGCCGGTTGATTCGGAACATTCGGCAATATTTCAGTGTCTGGTAGGAGAATGTTCGCCTATCGAGAAGATAATTCTGACTGCGTCGGGAGGCCCATTTCTGCATACTCCGACACGTAAACTCAAAGATGTTACGGTTGAGCAAGCACTGAAACACCCAAATTGGAGTATGGGTGCAAAGGTTACAATCGACTCGGCAACAATGATGAACAAAGGGTTCGAGGTGATAGAAGCCCGCTGGTTATTTGGATTGAAACGCGAACAGATTGATGTTGTTGTTCATCCTCAATCGGTTATTCACTCGATGGTGCAGTTCTGTGACGGTGCAATCAAGGCTCAGTTGGGAACTCCGGATATGAGAATTCCGATTCAATATGCCTTGTCATTCCCCGAAAGGTTGAATATAAATACAGAACGATACGATTTCATATCTTCAGGAGGGGTGTTCAACTTTATAGAGGCCGATCTTAAAAAGTTTCGCAATTTGGCGTTAGCTTATGCAGCTCTCGAAAAGGGCGGCAATGTGCCTTGTATTCTGAATGCTGCAAACGAAGTGGCTGTACACGCATTCCTGGAACGTAAAATCGGATTCGTTGAAATGAGTAATCTGATTGAAGAGTGTCTAGAAAATGTCGACTTCATTGCCAAACCGACACTTGAAAACTATGAGGAAACAGATGCTCAGACCAGAGCAATTGCCCAACAGATATTAGTGTCAAAATTTTAATTATAACATTTTATGGAGGTATTAATTAGAGTATTACAATTTCTTGCAAGTTTATCGCTGCTTGTCCTCATTCACGAGTTTGGTCACTTTTTGCTCGCCAAACTCTTTAAGACAAGAGTTGAGAAATTCTATATGTTTTTTAATCCGTGGTTTTCGTTGTTCAAATTCAAAAAGGGAGAGACCGAGTATGGAATTGGTTGGTTGCCACTTGGCGGATATGTGAAGATTTCGGGTATGATTGATGAATCAATGGATGTCGAGCAGATGAAGGCTGAACCACAACCCTGGGAGTTTAGATCAAAACCAGCTTGGCAAAGACTGATGATTATGGTTGGTGGTGTTTTAATGAATGTCATTCTTGCAATAGTGATATATATTGGTCTGAGTTATTCGTATGGAGAACAATATATTGCACCGAAAGATGTGACTTACGGTTATATGTTCGAGGAGTCTGCTTTGGCTCTAGGATTCGAGAATGGCGACAAGATTATCTCAATTGAAGGTAATCCTGTTGATAATCAAACTTCATACGCAAAAATTGCACTCGATATAATACTGAATAAAGCCAAATATGTCGAAGTGGATCGCAACGGGGAAAAGGCAACCGTTTATATTGAAGGTAAAGATTTCGAGTCAATGCTCAAAGGCCGAATGTTTGATGCCCGAATACCTTTTGTTATCGGTGGAATTGCAGAGGGTAGCCCGGCTGCAGCAGCAGGGTTGCAGGTTGGCGACTCATTGATTGCAGTTAATGGAGAATCTGTCCAATTCTTTGATCAGTTTGTATCACGATTCAAACAGGCAAAAAACGAAACATTGACATTGACAGTTATGCGTAATGCTGAAGGTGTGATGGTGCCGACAGAGATTGAGGCTACGGTTTCGGCAGAGGGAACACTTGGAATCTACCCATACGGAGCAGGTGCATTTCTGAGTGTGAGTACAAAAAAATATAATCTGATTCAGGCTGTGGGAGTGGGTGTCACCCGTGCAGGACAGGAGATTGCCGGTTATTGGAATCAGATAAAATTATTATTTGATAAAGACCTCAAAGCATACAAGTCGCTTGGCGGGTTTATTTCGATTGCTAAAGTATTCCCGGGCTATTGGGATTGGATCTCATTCTGGCATACAACAGCATTTCTCTCAATAATTCTAGCTGTAATGAATATTCTGCCTATTCCAGCACTTGATGGCGGTCACGTAATGTTTCTGCTCTATGAGGTGGTGACTCGTCGCAAACCGAGTGACAAGTTTATGGAATATGCCCAGATGTTTGGATTGGCAGTGCTGTTGTTGTTGATGGTCTATGCTAATGGTAACGATATCATTAAGTTGTTCAAGTAGAAGGTTTAGAAAATAATTATGTAATTTTTTCTTACCTTTGTCGCAAATTTATTGACAGGTAATGTATAAAAAGATTTTACGACCAATATTTTTCCTGATGTCTCCAGAGGGAATTCATCATTTTACAGTATCAATGATGAAGTGTGTGCGTTATATTCCAGGAATGAAATCTTTGCTCAGAGCAATTTTCAGAGTAAGTGATCCTGTGCTCGAACGTGAAGTTTTGGGAATGAAGTTTCCAAATCCTGTAGGATTGGCTGCCGGTTTTGACAAGAATGCCGAAGTCTGCAATGAATTGTCTTGTTTAGGATTTGGGTTCCTTGAAGTTGGGACTATTACTCCGAAAGGACAACCTGGCAATCCTAAGCCACGTTTGTTCAGATTAATTGGAGATCAAGCAATAATTAACCGTATGGGATTCAACAATCTCGGAGTCGAAAATGCTGTGAAAAATCTGAAAAAAGCAAACCCTAATCTTATAATTGGGGGAAATCTCGGAAAGAATACACTTACTCCGAATGAAAGAGCAGCAAGCGATTACCTAAAGTTGTTTCGCAGTTTGTACGAATATGTCGATTATTTTGTAATCAATGTCAGTTGTCCAAACATTGTAAATCTTAGGGATCTTCAAGATAATGGTCTTAAAGAGATTCTCAACACATTGATTGAATTCCGTCGAGGACAAAATTCTTACCGCCCAATTATGCTCAAGATTTCGCCTGATCTCACAAATGAGCAGATCGACAATATGATTGCAACGATGATAGAGTGTAAAATTGATGGAATTGTTGCAACAAATACTACAACCTCTCGTGAAGGATTGTCAGCCTCACCTTCACAAGTCGAACGAATCGGGAATGGAGGACTCAGCGGAGCTCCACTGACAAAACGTAGCCTTGAAATCGTTAAATATATTCATACTAAAACAGAAGGACGTTTCCCAATAATTGGAGTCGGTGGCATTATGACAGTTGAAGATGCATTGGCGATGTTAGATGCCGGAGCCTGCTTGATTCAGGTTTACTCCGGATTTATTTATAACGGACCATCGTTTGTCAATCAGATCTGCAAAGCCCTGAAAGAAAGAGAACAAATTAAGAAATATCAAAAATAAAATACATAAACAGCAATGGCAAAAGAACTAAAAGATCTTACAAGTAAGGAAGAAAACTACTACCAATGGTATAACGACTTGGTCAATAAGGCAGGTTTAGCAGAGAACTCAGCTGTCAGAGGTTGTATGGTAATCAAACCATATGGCTATGCTATATGGGAAAATATGCAGGCTGCTCTTGATAAAATGTTCAAGGAAACAGGTCACCAAAATGCCTATTTCCCGCTGTTTATTCCCAAATCATACTTTTCAAGAGAGGCAAACCACGTAGATGGATTTGCAAAAGAGTGTGCTGTAGTAACACACTACCGACTCAAAAATGATCCTGACGGCAAAGGTGTAGTCGTGGATCCGGAAGCAAAACTCGAAGAAGAATTGATCGTTAGACCTACGTCTGAAACCATTATCTGGAGTACATATAAAAATTGGATTCACTCGTACCGAGATCTGCCTATTTTGTGTAATCAATGGGCTAACGTGGTGCGTTGGGAGATGCGTACCCGTCTATTCCTCAGAACAGCCGAATTCCTCTGGCAAGAGGGTCACACTGCTCACTCGAACCGTCAAGAAGCAATTGATGAAATGTGGAAGATGATACGTGTTTATCAACGTTTTGCCGAAGAGTATATGGCAATGCCGGTTGTGGTTGGACACAAATCTGACAGCGAACGTTTCGCAGGTGCCGAAGATACAATGACCATCGAAGCATTGATGCAGGACGGTAAGGCTCTGCAATCAGGAACATCTCACTTCCTGGCTCAGAATTTTGCTAAGGCATTTGATGTGCAATTTACGAATAAAGAAGGAAAATTGGAGTATGTTTGGGCAACATCGTGGGGCGTATCAACTCGTCTGATGGGTGCGTTGATTATGGCTCACTCGGATAATAACGGTTTGATGATTCCTCCAAAATTGGCTCCGATTCAAGTCGTTATGATTCCGATTTATAAGGGCGATGACGAATTAAAACAGATTCTCGAAAAGATGGATCAGATTGCTGCCGAGCTGAAAAATCGTGGTATCAGTGTTAAAATTGATGATCGTGATAATGTACGTTCAGGCTTTAAGTTCTCTGAGTACGAACTCAAGGGAGTGCCGTTGAGAATGGCAATGGGTCCTCGAGATCTGGCAAACGGAACAATTGAAATTATGCGTCGAGATACGCTCGAAAAGCAAACTGTTTCAACAGAGGGTATTGCCGATTTGGCAGTGAACTTGATGGACGAAATTCAAAAGGGAATTTTTGCTCGTGCATTGAAATTCAGAGAAGAAAATACGACTAAGGTTGATACTTACGAAGAATTTAAAGAGGTGCTTGAAACAAAAGGCGGATTTATTCTGGCTCATTGGGACGGAACTCCGGAGACCGAAGCTCGAATTAAAGAAGAGACAAAAGCTACAATCCGTTGTATCCCTGTTGATGGTGATGATACTCCTGGTGTATGTATGGTTACAGGCAAACCTTCTGCACGCAGAGTCTTGTTTGCAAAAGCATACTAATAGATCATCAGTACAGACCATAATAAAAAGAAAAGAGTGCTTAACCATCTGGTTGGGCACTCTCTGTTTATTTGCCTTTAGGTCATAGTCGCGATTAATCGTGACTGATTTCTATGAGTTGATTTCTGTATGCAGAGAAAATCTTCGATTTTGATACAAATCCGATATATTGATTATTTTCGTCTACTACGGGCAGATTCCACGCGTGGGTCTTTTCAAACTTATCGAGTACGACCTGCATCGAATCTCCGGCCACGATAATGTCAGGTGGAATAGTCATATAATCCGATACGAGATTTTCATATTTGTCGCGGTCGAACATATCACGTCGAATATCATCAAGTGTAACGACACCTTGTAAATAGCCACTCTGATCCAAAACCGGGAAAATATTTCGTTTGCTGCGAGAAACAGTCTTCACCATCTCGCCCAGTGGAATATCTGGGGCAACACTTTCCATATCATTTTCAATCAGTTTGCGAATGTCCAGGAATAACAATACAGCCTTATCCTTGTCGTGAGTAACAAGGTCGCCCCGGAGAACCAATTTTCGAGTGTAAATCGAGTATGGCTCAAGATAGTAACTAATCATATATGATATTGCCGATACCATCATCAGTGGCACGAATAATTCGTAACTGTCCGTAACCTCAGCAATCAGGAATATTGCTGTCAGTGGAGCATCAAGTACACCGGACATAATCCCGGCCATACCTACGAGTGAAAAGGTGATAGGAGATAGTTCTAATCCAAAGAGTGTGTTCAGAATCAAAGCAAGTGCAGCACCTGTAAATGCTCCGATAAACAGTGACGGTGCAAACACCCCGCCGACTCCACCTGCAGCATTGGTTGCTGACATTGCAATGACCTTAAAGAAGATGACTCCGAGTAAATAGAGTATCAATATCCAGGTTTCGTCTCGGTATGCATAAAATAACGAGTTGTCAAATACAGATTCGAGATTGCCGTTAATCAGATTCTGGAGATATTCATATCCTTCGCCATAAAGTGGAGGAAACAAAAATATCAGCGATCCGATGACAATCCCACCAACAATAAGTCTAATATATATATGTTTGATCTTTTGCAGTTTGCGTGCAACCCAAGAGTTCATCTCTGTGAAATAATATGCTACAAGTCCACAGATAACTCCCATTAGAATGAAGTACGGAATATCCTGCAAGAGGAATTCGCTATTCATTGTGACCGAGAAAATAGGATCGAAACCACGCAGTGCAAACACCAGTGATGTTGCTGTTACGGCGGAAATCAGCAACGGAATAATTGATCCGATAGTCAGGTCCATCATAATAATTTCGATGACGAAAGCCACTCCTGTGATTGGAGCCTTGAAAATTGCAGCACAAGCTGCAGCTACACCACAACCAATCATCAGTGTTGTATTGCGGTAGTTCATTCTGAGAAACTGTCCGACATTAGAACCTATAGCTGCACCTGTCATAATGATTGGAGATTCGGGTCCGACTGATCCCCCAAAACCGATAGTTGTTGCTCCGGCTACGACCGACGAATAGCAGTTGTGTGGTTTGATTTTTGAACCTTTACGGGATATGGCATACAACACTTGAGTGACACCTTCGGAGAGGTCGTCTTTGACAAAATATTTTACAAACAGCACAACAAGTAGCATACCAATCGTCGGGTATACAAAATAAAAGAAACTTGCCGAATCGATTGCAAACCAGCTTGTAAGACCTGTTTTAATCAAATGTAAAAGTTGCTCGAAAATATAGACTCCACAACCTGTAAGCAGTCCAGTGATGATTGCCAGAATAATCATCAGTTGTTTTTCGGACAGTCGATTAGTCATACGGGTTGTGAATCTGTATAGTACTCCGATATCCATTTCTGAATCAAATTTTTAGGGAATAAATCAGCTTCAAAGGTAATTCTAATAATTCAATAAAAAAAATTTTTTACCTTTGTTGACAAATTATTGATGAATTATGGAACTTGAAAATATTATTCTTCGTGCGTGGGACGATCGTTCGCTTTTGGAACTTGATGAAACCAAGCAGGCAATCGATAGTGTTATCGAGATGCTTGATAAGGGGAAATTGCGTTGTGCAGAACCGCTGGGTGATGGCAATTGGCGTGTTAATGAGTGGGTTAAAAAGGCTGTGATACTGTATTTCCCACTGAGAAAAATGGAGACAACTCACGCCGGAATCCTGGAATTCCACGACAAGATGGCACTCAAAACAGATTACGAATCGTTGGGAGTGAGGGTAGTTCCACCTGCTGCGGCAAGATATGGAGCATACTTGGCTCCGGGTGTAATTATGATGCCGTCGTATGTGAATATCGGGGCCTATGTCGATTCGAATACGATGGTTGATACGTGGGCTACGGTAGGTTCGTGTGCACAAATCGGGAAGCACGTTCATCTCAGTGGTGGGGTAGGAATCGGTGGTGTATTGGAACCTGTACAAGCGGCTCCCGTGATTGTGGAAGATGGGGCATTCATCGGTTCGAGATGTATTATTGTCGAGGGTGCCAGAATCGGTAGCGAGGCGGTACTCGGAGCAAATACCGTAATTACGGGATCAACAAAAATTATAGATGTTAGCGGCAACACACCGATTGAGTATAAGGGGTATGTGCCTCCGCGTTCGGTGGTAATTCCTGGAAGTTACAAGAAACAGTTTCCTGCGGGAGAGTATTCTGTTCCGTGTGCATTGATAATTGGACAGCGAAAAGAATCAACCGATAAGAAAACATCACTTAACGATGCTCTGAGAGAGTTCGATGTGGCAGTTTAGAAATAATGGCAAAACTTCAGAAAAAATATTTTTGCAATAATTGTGGAGCTGAAGCTCCGAAATGGTTGGGTAAATGTCCTGAGTGCGAGCAGTGGAATACATTTGTCGAGGAGATTGTATCAAAAGAGTCGAAAAACAACATAAGATTTGCACCAGAGGGCGAACGTAATGTGCCTATTCCATTGAGTCGTGTTGAGAAGATCGATTACAAAAGGGTGCTTTTGGCTAATGGTGAAGTGAATCGTGTGCTTGGAGGTGGTCTTGTCCCGGGGTCTTTGGTGTTGTTAGGCGGAGAACCAGGAATCGGAAAATCGACTCTGAGTCTGCAAATTGCACTGCACACACAGGGAATCAAGACTCTCTACGTGTCAGGAGAAGAGTCGGCTCAACAAATCAGAATGAGGGGCGAACGTCTTGGAATTGACTCTGAAGAGTGTCTTATATATGCTGAAACGAGACTTGAAGATATTTTGAATCAGATGCGTCAGTTGACACCAGATGTAGTTGTTATCGATTCGATTCAGACAATGTATACCGATTCGATTGATTCGTCTCCGGGTAGTGTATCTCAGATTCGTGAGTGTGCATCTATGTTGTTGAAATTTGTGAAAGAGAGTGGTATATCGGCCTTTATAATCGGACACATTACAAAAGATGGCGTGATAGCAGGACCTAAGATTCTTGAACACATAGTCGATGTTGTGTTGCAGTTCGAAGGCGATAGTAACAATATTTACAGAATACTGAGATGTATGAAAAACCGTTTTGGAGCGACTTCCGAAATCGGGGTGTTCGAAATGTCTGGAACGGGATTGCGTGAAGTTGTAAATCCGTCAGACATTCTGTTGTCACACTACGATGTGCCTCTCAGCGGTGTGGCAGTTGGTGCTGCCATTGACGGAGTGCGTCCGTTTTTGATTGAGACTCAGGCATTGGTTGCTAATGCAACCTATTCGACACCACAACGTTCGGCGACGGGATTTGACATCAAGCGTCTGGGTATGTTGCTGGCAGTGCTCGAAAAACGTTTGGGATTGAAACTATTCGGCAAGGATATATTTCTCAATTTTGCGGGAGGATTTAAGATCTCAGATACGGGACTCGATCTTGCAGTTGTTGCTTCGATATTATCATCGTTTTTTGATATTAAGTTGGGAGATAGTGTCTGCTTTGCAGGAGAGATTGGTCTTTCGGGTGAGATCAGACCTGCGGCCAGAAGCGAACAACGTATCGCAGAGGCTGCACGTTTGGGATTTAAACGAATCGTCGTGTCAAATTATCTTAAAAAGAGTCTGAAAAATATCTCGTCAGATATTGAGGTGATATATGTTTCGCGGATTGATGAGGTTGCCCACTACCTGACTGAGAACCGCCAAAACTATTAATCATTTGAGAAAAAGAGAGGGTGTCCAAACGACACCCTCTCTCTATATATTTAGCCAATTGTGCTTAAATAAATTTATTACCTTTCTTAAGTTTTACATCTTCAACAAATTGTTTGATGTTTTGTTCATTTTCGCGTCGGCAAATCAGCAGTACATTGTCACTCTCAACAACAATATAATCTTTAAGACCTTCAACTACGACAAGTTTGTCAGAGGGAACTTTGATGATTGTACCCGTAGTGTTGTAGGCAAATGTATTTTCGTTTGCTACATTTTGATCAAAAGTCAGACGTGAGTTTTGGTATAGTGATTCCCAGGTGCCGATGTCTGACCAACCGAAATCTGAACAGATTACGTATGCATCTGGAGTCTTTTCCATAATGCCATAGTCAATCGATATGTTGCGACATTCTGGATATATTTTCGCAATTGCTTCACGTTCAGATGGTTTGCCGTAGTCGTCGGCAATAGATTTGAACAGTGAGTCAATTTCAGGTAACCATTTTTCGAATGCATCAATAATTGTTTTTACACTCCAAATGAAGATCCCCGAATTCCAAAAGAAATCGCCGCTATCAAGAAATGCTCTTGCCACTTCGAGAGTCGGTTTTTCGGTGAAAGTTTTTACCTTGTTGACGCCGTTTTGAACAGGTGTGTCTGCAACCTGAATATAACCGTAGCCCGTAGCTGGTCGGTTCGGACGGATACCGATGGTTACAAGTGCACGATTATTATCTGCAAAATCGGCAGCATTGAGAATTACACTTTTGAATACTTCCTGATTAGAAGTATAGTGGTCAGATGGTGTGACAATCATCGTTGCTTCAGGATCTTGTGCCAACAGTCTGTATGCAGCATAAGCGATGCAAGGTGCCGTATTGCGACCGAGTGGTTCACACAGTACTTGATCAATGTCAAGTTCGGGAATCTGACGCAGAACTTCGGTCTTGTAGTTTGCGTTTGTAACCACGAGGAAGTTGCTGTCAGGAATAAATTCGGCAAATCGTTCGTAAGTTTGTCGGATAAAACTTTTGCCTGTTCCGAGAATATCAAGAAACTGTTTTGGGTGTGCTTGTCTACTCATAGGCCAGAAACGGCTTCCGACACCGCCTGCCATTATGATGCAGTATTTATTGTTTGCCATAATATGCTGTTTTTTGGTGTATTAATTTAGTTCTGACTTAGTTGTTATTACCTGAAAAAATTTCTCATTTTGTCAAAAATATTCATATCCAGTTTGCCTTTTTCGGGTGAGAAGTTCGATGATTTCGATAGTTTTTCAATCATTTGTTTCTCTTCTGAAGAGATGTTTTTGGGTATAAATACATTGACAATTACAAGTAAGTCACCACGTCCGTAGCCATTGACATCGGGAATGCCTTTGCCTTTGAGTCGCAAGACTTTACCGGTTTGAGTACCTGGGTCAATCTTGATTTTGACGCGTCCATCTACGGCCGGAATTTCTATGCTTGTACCCAAAATTGCCTGAGGAATCGAGATGTCCAGATTGTAGAGCAAGTCGTTTCCGTCACGAACCAGTTCC
>CAJGBR010000020.1 GCA_904501625.1 uncultured Rikenellaceae bacterium | reverse complement strand
AGCTCTTTTAGATTATAGAGGCTTTGAAAAATACGGCTTAAAAATTAGCGTGGCGTTTGAAAAAGACGAGGCGTTGATAGGAAAAAGCGAAAACGGAAAGGAAATTTTAGATGCAGATACTTTTGAAGAATATTCAAAGAACAATTCTTCTCCAGCTTTTTTGCTTCGTCCATATGGGCTATCACCGAAACGGCCCATTAATGTTGCCTGAATTGAACTTGATAACATTACTGGACAATTGTTATTATGTTTCTTAAGGTTATCCAACAATTCTGTTGCAAATCCGAAATTCACATTCATAAATTCGGTTTGCTCCTTTGGACGGTTCACACCTGCCAGATTAAACACGAAATCAGCCTCTGCACAATATTTATCAAGTTCATCTGACGTTGAATCAACATCATACTCGAACACTTGATCGACTACCAAATCGCCATAACATCTGGCCTTGCCGTCACGTATATTTTTCAACTGAGCAACAAGATTTTTTCCGACAAAACCTTTAGCTCCCGTCACTAATATCTTCATAATGATTACTCGCTACGAATATCTTTTGTTTTAGCTCTTGGTTGCAATCCCAAATCTTCACGGACAAATCGCAGTTTCAACAACAATTCAACCATCTCATCAACGTCCAACAATTTAGTATTGTGTGAATGATAATCATCAATTTGAGATATTTTTTCATTACCACTGCTGATAAACTTATCGTAATTCAGATCTCGTGTATCACACGGTATGCAGTAGTAGTCTCCCATATCGACAGCATTAGCCATCTCTTCACGAGTGACAAGTGTTTCATAGAGTTTTTCTCCGTGACGCGTACCGATAATTTTCTCCTCTACACAACCATACTTCGGATCAATTCGCGAATAGACCTTTTTCAATGCCTTTGCAAGTGTCGACAGAGTTGCTGCCGGAGCTTTCTGCACAAACAAATCGCCATTATGACCGTGCTCAAACGCATACAGAACAAGGTCTACTGCATCATCGAGGGTCATCATAAATCGCGTCATATTGGGATCGGTAATTGTTATCGGATTACCAGACATAATCTGATCAACCCACAACGGAATCACCGAGCCTCGCGATGCCATTACGTTTCCATAACGTGTACAACAAATTGTAGTTGCTGCATTATCACCCAATTCACGACCCTTTGCAATAGCTACTTTTTCCATCAGAGCCTTTGAAATTCCCATTGCATTTATCGGGTAAGCTGCCTTATCGGTTGACAAAACAACAACATTTTTGACATTATGTTCTATAGCCGACAACAAGACATTATTCGTACCAACCACGTTTGTCATTGTTGCCTCCATAGGGAAAAACTCGCACGACGGCACCTGTTTCAATGCTGCAGCTGCAAATACATAGTCAACTCCACGCATTGCCACATCGACAGAGGCTTTTTCTCTCACGTTTCCGATATAGAACTTAACTTTAGGATTCTGCAACTGATGACGCATATCATCTTGTTTTTTCTCATCGCGAGAAAAAATTCTGATTTCTTTGATATCACTATCAATAAATCTTCTCAGAACTGCATTACCAAATGAGCCTGTTCCTCCTGTTATCAGCAATATTTTATCTTTAAATATAGACATACGCTATGTTTTTTATCATCAAAATTATGGCACAAAGGTAACTTTTTTTAATTGACCTTATCTTGTTTATATCTTTTATTTTCATTTCTTGTGAGAGTTATATCTCTTCACCACATCATTTATGGCCTCCATAAACTCTGCCACGACCTTTTTGTTATCAAATTTTTCCACACAGAACTCATAACCTCGTTTCCCGATTTCTGCTCGCGTGCGATAATTTACGAGCAGTTTCTCAATTTGACAGACAACAAGTTCATCATTATTTTCACTCGATATCACTACTCCAACGCCATTATCATTGAGCAATCTCATCGAAGCGACCTCCTCTGGACCGTATCCCAGCACGGGACGTCCCGACATAAGATACTCCGGGATCTTTGTCGACACCGACAACCCAGTCAGTTTACGCAGATATTTATCATCACTCTCTATGTGTAACAGCACGTCACTCTCATATATTTTCTCCCAAAGCATATCGCCCGACACTCCGCCACAGAATTTCACACCTGAAGATTCGAATTCGGCACTTTCTGCGTCTGATAGTTTTGCCATAGAATAGACTCTAACTTCAGCCCTATCCTCAATCAGACGCGACAGACGACATATCATCTTCCAACGATGGAGGTGTAATCCACCAAAATAGGAAACCACCAATTTCTCGTGATTGGGATACTCTCTGAACTCTCTCACAGGCACCGAATTCATTATTGGCAGGAACTTACATCCGAAATAATCAGAATACTCTTTAGCCATCTGATCTCCGATGGCAAAATGCAACTGAGAATGACTTACAGATCTTCGAAATATCTTTTGCAATCGTCTCTTCTCGAACCAATAAAACAGATTGCGTTTTATAGAATACAGCAGATAATCATCTGTATAAAACTCAACAAGTGGCACTTTCAGATCCTCTGCGATATGGATTGCAATATCACTCACGAATCCATATGGACCTCCCACAAACACTACCACATCCGGAGCAAATCTGCGGTACCAATCCTCAAGTTCTTTTGTTTTCCAGCGTTTGGTTTTCCACAAAAAATCTCTGCACCACGGAGATATGTATTTTTTCATATTCTCCACAAACTGCAAATCCTTACGATTTCGGCTATTTTTCCCACCTTTATAAAATTCGACCTCTCTTCCACACGTTTTGCTACCCTTAAGAGACCTCAATATATCGACATCGGTTATACGGAAATAGTTACTGCAATAATCGAAATCGGGTCTATATCCCGAGAAATACAACTGTGCGATATCCTCAGACCTAAATCCTGAGAACATCGACTCGAATGTTTTCCCGTTATTGGCAATCTTCGAGAACGGATTACTTGCTATCAACAAAACTTTCATATTCTGATCTTGACATAGTAAAGGAATATCAATACGGCAATTACCGGAAACGAAAATGAGAATATTTGATTATTTGCAAAAAAGTAGAAAATCATCTGTGTCAGTATCACGAAGAAAGGCACTGCAATCAACGAGTTGCCCCGCACAACGTGAATCCACATTTTCCCGAACAAATAACCTACTATATATATAAACACAGGCACTCCCAAAAAAGTAAATCCATTGGCCAACCACACATATATTGAGTGCCAATTGACAAACGGATCGATATTGAACCTATTATACAGTATACTGATATAACTATTTTCTATTGGATTCAGACCGAAACGTTCGGCTACGTTTATCGTGAAGAAGTTTGTTGCCAGCAGATCAGGGTAAATAAATCCAACCTCCAGGGCCTTTGCCAATGCATAATATCCCTGACAGAGATAACTACATATCGAGTAAAGTGGATAGACCATTGCCCTCGGCAGATTCTGATAAAATCCTGTCACATTATAACTTGCTGCTGCGTCGACAAACGAATCCTGTGCGTGTCGGGATAGATTAGATATCAGGAAATATGCCACAAACAAGCCCACCATTATTCCGACTCCGAGTTTAATCTTACCAAATAGCACGCGATTGTTTATCAGTTGTGAATTACCCGCAATATATGCCGCTGAGATTATGATAATCATATCCATCACACCCTTTCGCACACCAATTGCAAACCAACGAGACAACTCTAGAGCAATCAGAAAAATCAACACAATCCGAATCTTTTTTTCCAATTTTTTGAAATAATATACTCCCAGCGTAAAACTGCAATAAACCAACGGCGAGAATAACATATTAATCATAAAATTGAACATATTGACTCCACCACCATCACCGCCGCCACTTCGACCGTAGTATGCTTCACCCGCATCTGAGAGTCCTGCTCTGACGGATGCAGCCACCGAACTCAGCGACACTGTTCCGAACGACGAATATATTTGGAACATCATTGCCGGCACCGACAATAATATTATCCATTTCACGATGTTCAGATTTACGGAACCAGAGGGTCGATTAGCACGACGAGACTTTATTCCGGCATTGTATCCGAGCCACAATGCAACGTTCACCACCAAAAAAAACAGGGTTACAAGTTCATAATTGTTAATTCTCCAGTTTTGTGGTGCGATAAAGAATAACACTTCAGTCATTATCAAAAAACTAAGCATCACCTTTATCGGCAATTTTTTCACCTTATTAGTTATCGGACTCTCCATCATCTTTTAAGTTTAGATTTAATCATTTCGACAAGGCCGATTTTTTTATTAAGCATATATAGTGACATTACACACACAGACGCCAATAGTACAAGTGAAGGTATCAGCGTTTGACCATCGGACCATATTCTTACAAAATATGACAACACGGCAATAGCCACAAATGCAAGAATCTGCAATTTTAGGTCAGTATTGAGTCTCAGTTTGTATTTGAATCTCATCAGACAGTACAGAATGATGGTCATCGACACGGCTCCACAGACATACGAGTATGCCAAACCATCTAGTCCCCAGAAGTAATAGGCAACCATATTCATCACAAAGTTCAATCCGTTTCCGATAATTGCATCATACACGAAATAAGTATTTTTATGTCCGTGTGCGAGGATTACAAACGAGAAGGTGTGCCAGATAATTCTGAATATCAACGACATTGCCATCAGTTGCACCAACGGAATAACAACATAGTAACTGCTTGACAACAACAGACTCACAATAAATTTCGGAAAAATCGTCAAAAAGCATACTACAGGAACTGCAATCTGTAACAGCAGTTCGAGTTGGGAATTGACCATCTTATCAAATTTTTCCTTATCGTTAACCACGGCTGCCAATCGAGGATAAAGATCAGATGCCAGAACCGACACCAAAACCGTTATACATCCGTACGTGGCAGTCGATGCTCCTCCAAACAGACCAACATCTGTAATGCTTCCGACCTCTCTGATGAATGTATTCAAGACCAATGAGTAGATTGTCATCAGTCCGTTGCTGAACATCAGTATTGTTCCGAGTTTCACGATTGGAGTTCCGAACTCTTTCAGTTTTTTCCCGAATACCATCGAATCCGGCACGTGCGGTTTGAGTCGCCGACTGAAGATAAAGTATGACAAGAATATCACAATCGTACTGCAGACCAGCACATACGGAATTGCCTTTTCGCCAAAATGATAGTACAACGGCCAGCATACAGCCAGACCTGCAACTCCTCCAATAAGCGAAGCACTCGCCAATGATTTTATCTTTCTGAGTCCCTGAAATACTGCAATTTTCCCGCTATATATCGATTCGAATAACAGTGCAATACCAACCAGTATTACGGCAAACGAGTAATTTCTGTCACCAAACACATACTGACTTAACTGTCCCGAGAAGCAGATACATATTAACAAACCCAACAATCCGAACAGAAAGGCCAACGTATTAAGTGCTCGGATTGTATCTTCAGTTTTTTCCTGTGAATGTGCTGCGTTATATGAGATATCTCGAACCGAACTTTGATAAATTCCGAACGTCGTAAACTGATGCAACGTAGACAACAGATTGCCCAACAAAGATTGTATCCCCATTCCCGTCGGTCCTAAAATTATTGCCACAATTTTCACTCTCAAGACCTTAATCAAGATTGTAAATAACTTGACACTGCCATAAACAAGCGTAGATTTGAATGTACTTTTGTACAATCCAGCATCATTACGATTTGTTTTACCAATCTTTTTGTTTTCTACCATTGCAATATCAAATTACTCAGAATCAATTTTTTATTCACTGCTAAGACACGTTGCAATTCCCCACAGCCACAAGTCGTCAACAAGTGGATACAATTGTGCAAAAGTAGTAAATAATAACCAATTTACGTCTTAAAATTCCAATAAAAACACCAATAAGCATACTTTTAAGTTAAATTTGCATAACTCGGTACGAAATATGCCATTAGTCGTTTGAAATCCGCCATTTATAGAGATTCAGGTCGAGTGTATAAATATTATGATTATATTTGCAACCAAAACAATAATAGACTTATCTTATGAATAGACTTATATTTCTGATTATTTTTCTGGCATTGAACGCTGCTGTGGCCGTAGCTCAGAACAAATCTGAAAATACTATCATCAAAATCGGAGAGAAGAATTACTATATCCACACCATTGTTTCGGGTGAGACTGTTTCGTCAATCTCACGCAGATATAACGTTTTGCCAAGAGATATTGTTGATGAAAATCCTATGGCTATTGAGATACTCCGACCAGGACAAATGCTGAAAATTCCAGTGCAACCTGCAAGTAAATATATGACAAGACGTGCAATCCGCAGAAATTTCATTGAACATACTATTGCTGCTGGTGAAACACTCTACGCCATTGCAAAAAAATATGACATATCAATTTCAGACCTGATGGCTGACAACGAAGAGGCTGACCCTGTCACTTTGGGCATCGGTAAAAAATTGTTGATTCGCCGTAAAAACATCGGTTCTTCTGACAGCCATTCGCTGGACAGAGAGATTGCACAATATAGCAAACACCTCGATAACTTTTCGGATCACTACCTACACCACGTTGTAAAGAGTAAGGAGACCATCTACGGATTGAGCCGTCAGTATGGGATCACTGAAGAACGTTTCCTCGAACTCAACCCTGAAGTCGCAAATGACGGACTGAAAATCGGAGCAATCGTAAAACTGCCCAAAACTTCTGAAATCACAGAGGAAAAAATAGAGCCCCAAAATCCCATTGAGTCTGAGCAAAGTGTTCAAAGTGAAAATGTTGGCAACCAACAAGAGTTCACTTTCAGCAATCCGCAAAGCAGTGAAGATAATGCCTTTCGCATTGCTCTGATGTTGCCAATGACGACAAATGGCAAGACTAACAGTTCATTTGTTGACTTCTATCGCGGAGTGTTGATTGCACTTGACGAACTACGTCACGATAATATGAATATTTCGGTCACAATTGTTGATACCGAAAAATCTGCGAGTAAGGTTCTTCATACTCTGAGCCACCCGGAATTCGAATCGGTTAACCTATTCATCGGACCTGTTTATGACGATACATTCGAGGTTGCTGCAACATTCGCAATGCGACACAACATCCCGATCGTTTCACCACTTGCACAGGTTTCGACACAACTGCCAAATGTATTCCAGATTGCACCAAACGTATCGGAACGCACCAAACTGCTCAGCCATTATCTACAAACCGACAGAAATATCATTGTGATTCGTCCCGACAAAAATCTAGACTCGGAATTTGCGTCAGAGATACTGCCTTTATTGCCCGAAAATACGACTACAATAGAGTATCACGACGATACAGAAATCACCGTTTTTGATGAATCTCTGTCAACGGAAAAAGACAACCTAATAATTACACTATCGACAGATGAAACCCTGACTGAAGAGATTCTGGCCCGCATCAGTTCAAGTCAAAACAACATCTCAGCTCGTGGCAATAATGTTCCGCGAATCCACGTACTCGGTTCATCGCGTCTGTCTCGATTCGTTAATATTGACAAGGAGTTGTATTTCAAGTTGAATGTAACCTACCCGACCAACTACCACGTTGACCGTAGTAATCCCAAAGTAGTAGCATTCGACAAACTGTTCATCGAAAAATTTAATACACTTCCGACTCCGTTTGCATATCGCGGATATGATGTAACTATGTTGTTTTTAACAAATCTCGACGGCAATATTGCCGAAAATATCACAATGGGACGTTTCTCGTTTTTGCAGATGCCATATAACTTCACAAGAACATCAACTGGCAAATTTGAAAACAATTGCTGGCAACTTATTCATTACAAAAACGACTACACAATCGAACTTACAGGAATGTAATTTCAAACATTTTCTTGACATTATAATAAAAAACATTACATTTGTGACCTAAAACTTATAGTTATGGAGCAGATTGTTCGCAAAGAAGAACTTTATTTGGTGGGTGATAATTTTCTCGGTAAAATGATATCACAAACTGCGATGAGTATCCTCGGACTGAACAAACTCAATAAGCTGTATGACGGACTGAGCCAATACAACGGAAGCGAAATGGCAACGAAATACATCGAGCAACTAAACATTTCGGTAACCGCCTCAGATGAAGAACTCGCCAATATTCCAACCTCAGGACCGCTAGTCATCGTATCCAATCACCCGACAGGCACTCTCGACGGTTTGATACTGATACACCTTCTGAGCAAAGTACGCCCGGATGTCAAGTTTATGGGCAATATGCTCTTGTCCCGAATCAAAACACTAAAAGATTTTTTCATCGAGGTCAATCCTTTTGACAGCCATTCGGCACGCAACGTGGGCGGAATCAGAACTTGTATGGATTATGTCAAAAACGGCGGAGCTCTCGTGATTTTTCCAGCAGGCGAAATCTCAACCTACAAACACCCATTCGGTCAAATCAAAGATAAAGAATGGGGCTCTTCAATTTTGAGATTCATTCACAAATTGTCTATTCCAATCGTACCAGTTCATATTACGGCACACAATAGCAAAATGTTCCATCTGCTCGGACAGATTCATCCGGTACTGAGAACCGCGATGATTCCTCACGAGACTGTAAACAAACAAAATGCAGATGTCCGAGTTCGCATCGGTTCGACAATTCAACCTCGTCGCCAAGGAGAATTCGCGAATGCAACTGCACTCGGAAAATATATCAGAACCAATGTCTACTGTCTGAGTGAACCCTCCACCGAAGATGATACTCCGGTGGACATTCAATCAGCAATGAACAGCGTTGATATCATCGACCCGATTCCCCCCGAAAAATTGCAGGAAGAGATTAAAACTCTCGATGAATTCAAACTATTCGACCACGGGAACTATTCGGTCTATTTTACCTCGTCAACGATTATTCCGAATATAATGTATGAGATAGGCCGACTCCGCGAAATCACATTCAGACAAGTAGGTGAAGGCACAAATCAAACCATTGATACAGACCGATTTGACCTTTACTATCGTCATATGTTCGTTTGGGATAACAAAGACCAACAGATAGTGGGTGCATACCGCGTTGGTATGGGTAACGAAATAATGGAAAATTTCGGCATCTCGGGATTCTATACCGATACACTATTCAAGCTCTCACCCGAACTCGGTGAAACACTGAGCCAGACAATAGAACTCGGCCGTTCGTTTATCGTCAAGAAATACCAACGAAAATCACAATCATTATTACTGCTTTGGAAAGGCATTCTCCATATTCTACTGAGAAACAGCCACTATCGATACCTGATGGGCCCCGTAACAATGTCCGGAAAATTGAACGACTCATCAAAACTGATGATTATAAACTATTTACAGAATCAACACTTTGATAATGAAATAGGTCGATTAATTACTCCGCGTATCGGACTTGCAAATCTCGGCAAGAAAAAATTTGATAATGAATCTATCTCAAATATCGACTCTATAGATTTGATAGACAAGTTGGTACTTGATATGAATAACAACCGTTTCGGGACTCCAATTCTGTTGAAAAAGTATCTTCAACTTAACGGCAAAATCATTGGTTTCAATATCGATCCCGAGTTCAATAACGCAATTGATTCGCTGATGTTACTGGATATAAACAATATTCCTGAGGCTAAAATCGCGATGCTATCCAAAGAACTCGATATTGACGTCCTCGCAAGATTCAGAAACTGATACTAGAAATATGTATACGATAAATACAATAAACTGTGATAGTTTGTTGTATTTATTGTTTTATATTTTTGTTTCTGAATAAATTTAAGTAAATTTGCAGACAGAAACAAATACCAAAAACAGATATGAAAAAAGAACTCTTATTGGGAGACGAAGCAATTGCTCTGAGCGCAATAAATGCCGGCCTATCCGGTGTATATGCTTATCCAGGCACTCCGTCTACAGAAATTACTGAATTCATTCAACTCAACAAGTTGGCTGCAGAACGCGGAATCCACCGCACTTGGAGCACTAACGAAAAGACTGCTATGGAGGCTGCACTCGGTATGTCTTTTATGGGCAAACGTGCTTTGGTTTGTATGAAACACGTCGGTATGAACGTTGCTGCCGACCCATTCGTAAACAGTGCAATGTCAGGCACCAACGGTGGTCTTATCGTTGTTGCTGCCGATGACCCATCAATGCACTCTTCTCAAAACGAACAAGACTCACGTCACTACGGACGTTTTGCCTTCATTCCAATGATGGAACCTTCAACTCAACAAGAGGCATACGATATGACATCTTACGGATATGAAGTTTCAGAACGTTACAGAATTCCAGTACTGATGCGAGTTACAACACGTTTGGCTCACTCTCGTGCCGTAGTTAAAGTTGGCGAAGTTCGCGAACAAAACAGCTGCTGCCCACCAGAAAACTCAAAACAATGGATTCTGTTGCCGGCAAACTCACGTGCTCGCTATGTCGAATTACTCTCACTCCAAAACGAACTCGAAGAAGAAAGCGAAACATCAGGATTCAATAAATACATTGACGGCGAAGATAAATCTATCGGTATCATCGCTTGCGGTATCGGCTACAATTACTTAATGGAAAATTGCCCTGAAGGCTGCAAATATCCTGTTGTCAAGATTTCTCAATATCCTCTGCCAAAGAAAATGATCGCAAAACTGGTTAGCCAATGTGATGAAATTATGGTCATCGAAGAGGGTCAACCAATGGTAGAAGAACAACTCAAAGGATTACTCGGAATGGGCGTTACAGTACGAGGCCGCCTCGATGGAACTCTTCCGCGTACAGGCGAACTCTCACCCGACTGTGTTCGCAAAGCTCTTGATCTCCCGGAAAATCCGACAGCCGGCAAATGTGAAATCGTAGTACCTCGTCCTCCGGCATTGTGCCAAGGTTGCGGACACCGCGATATGTACACAACTCTGAACGAAGTCCTTAATAACGAATATCCAAACCACAAAGTATTCGCAGATATCGGTTGCTATACACTCGGAGCAATGCCTCCATTCCGTTCAATCGACACTTGTGTAGAAATGGGTGCTTCGATCACAATGGCAAAAGGAGCATCAGATGCAGGCCAATTCCCAGCAGTAGCCGTAATCGGCGACTCGACCTTCACCCACTCAGGTATGACAGGTCTGCTTGATTGCGTTAACGATAAAGCCAACGTAACAATCATCATCTCAGATAACCTCACAACAGGTATGACAGGTGGTCAGGATTCAGCAGGTACAGGTAAACTCGAAGCGATCTGTCGCGGACTTGGTGTTGAAGAAGAACATATCCGTGTTATGACTCCGCTGCCAAAGAACTACGAAGAAATGAAACAAATCATTCGCGAAGAAATCGAATACAAAGGAGTATCAGTTCTGATTCCTCGCCGCGAATGTATCCAAACATTGAAACGTCACTTGAAAAACAAAAAGCAGTAATCTAATGAAAACAGATATGATTCTTTCAGGCGTTGGCGGTCAAGGTATTCTCTCGATCGCAACAGTAATCGGCGAAGCTGCCCTTAACGAAGGTCTCTACATCAAACAAGCCGAAGTTCACGGTATGAGTCAACGTGGCGGTGATGTTCAATCAAATCTTCGTATTTCATCAGACCCGATCCACTCAGATTTGATCGCACTTGGCAAAGCTGACATCATCATCTCACTCGAACCAATGGAAGCACTGAGATATATAAACTATCTTGCTCCGACAGGTTGGATTATCACAAATACCACTCCGTTCGTAAACATTCCGAACTATCCTGACCATCAGGCTATTTTGGACGAATTGAAAAAACATTCGAACGTAGTGTTGCTCGATGTCGACAAAATGGCTGAAGAATTGCAGTCAAGCCGTTCAGCAAACATCATATTGCTCGGAGCTGCATCACCATTCCTCGGCATCGAAATGGAAAAACTCGAAGACGGAATTCGTCGTATCTTCGGTCGTAAAGGTGAAGAAATCGTTGAAACTAACTTGAAAGCACTCCGCGCTGGTCGATCTGCTGCCGAACAAACAACAAAATAATGAAACCAACTCCTATTGATAAAAACATTGTCAGCAAGGTTCTTGCTGACAATATGATTTCAGATTTTAATAATGCAACCATTCGCCAAGTCGTAAAGGTTGCAAATGATATCGAAAAAGCGACCGGTGTAGAATTCATTCATATGGAGATGGGTGTTCCGGGTCTTAAACCTCCAACCGTAGGTATCGAAGCTGAAAAGGCTGCTCTTGATAGTGGTGCAGCTGCGATTTATCCTGCAATTGATGGTATTCCCGAACTCAAGGCTGAAACTTCACGTTTCATCAAAGCATTCATTGACGTAGATGTAAATCCTCAAGGTTGTGTTCCGACAACAGGCTCAATGCAAGGCTCTTACGCAGCATTTATGTTGTGCGGACAAATCGATCCTAAAAAGGATACAATCTTGTTTATCGACCCGGGATTCTCAGTACAAAAGACCCAACTCAAAGTTATGGGCTATCGTAGCGAAAATTTCGATGTCTATGAATATCGCGGTGAAAAACTGAGAGAAAAACTTGAAAGTTATTTCTCAACTGGCAGAATTTCAGCTGTAATCTACTCAAACCCAAACAACCCTGCGTGGATTTGCCTTACTGAATCTGAATTGCAAATTATCGGCGAATTGGCTGATAAATACGATGTTATCGTTCTCGAAGATTTGGCTTACCTGGCAATGGACAGCCGTCGTAAAATGAACACTCCGTTTGAAGCTCCGTTCCAACCGACAGTGGCAAAATATTGCAAAAACTGGGTTATGATGATTTCAGGTTCTAAAATCTTCAGTTACGCAGGCCAACGTATCGCAACTGTTGCAATCTCTGATAATCTATACAACAGAAAATATGATGCACTTGCAGAACGTTATGGAATGGCAGAATTCGGACGTACATTTATCTATATGATTCTCTACACTTTGAGTTCAGGCGTAACTCACACTGCACAATATGCTCTGGCAGCAATGTTCAAGGCTGCGTGCGACAAGAATCTCGATTTCGTAAGCGACGTGGCAGAATATGGTCGCCGAGCTATGAAGTTGAAAAAGATATTCCAAGATCACGGATTCACAATCACTTACGACAAGGATCTCGAAGAATTGGTAAGTGACGGATTCTATTTCACAATCAGCTATCCCGGAATGACTTGTGGAGAATTGATGCAAGAGTTGGCATCTTATGGTGTGAGTGCAATTTCATTATCAACCTGCGGTTCGAAACAACACGGATTGCGTGCTTGTACATCTAACATCAAGGAACATCAATACGATATCCTTGAAGAGAGAATGAAAATTTTCGAAGAAAATCATAAATAAAAGAATACAATGCTGAATTATGTAACTGCAGACGAAGCAGTAAAATTGATTAATCCGGGTGAACGAGTATTCATTCATTCGACTTCGGTTCCACAAACCTTGGTCAACGCGATGTGTCGTCGCAGCGAAGAGTTGAAAGGTACATATATTTATAGTGCCTTTATCCTCGGTGATGCAGTATGGGGCAGACCCGAACACCGAGAAAACTTCATAATCAACAGTTTCTTTGTTGGCGACAACCTGAGAAAAACCATCAAAGAGGGTTATGGTCAATATATTCCCTCTTTTCTGGGAACAATTCCGACATATTTTCGTAGTGGAGAAATTCCTCTAGACACCGTTCTGTTGAACGTATCTGAACCCGATGAACACGGCTACTGCTCGTTGGGTGTGGGACTTGACCTGACCGTTTCGGCAACAGAATGTGCCAAGAAAATTATCGCTCAGATTAATCCGAATATCCCTCGCACATTTGGTGACGGACGTATTCACTCTTCAAGATTCGCTGCCTGTGTAAAAGCAGACGACGGTTTGGTTGAATTGTCATTTGCCGCGCCAAGCGAAATAGAACAAAAAATCGGTGAAAATGTTGCCTCATTAGTTCCGAACGGAGCAACTCTGCAGATTGGCGTAGGTGGAATTCCCAATGCTGCAATGTCTGCTTTGAGAGATCACAAACATTTGGGTCTCCACACCGAAGCACTGACTGAAGGTTCAGTCGAGTTGATTGAATGTGGAGCAATCGACAACTCTCGCAAGGTTATCGAACGTGGTGTTTCGGTTGCGACGTTGGTACTCGGTTCGAAAAAACTGTACGACTATGTTGACAACAACCCATCAGTACTGATGAAAGACGTTGCGTGGACAAATAACCCGTGGGTCATCGGACAAAATCCAGATGTAATGGCAATTAACTCAGCATTGGAAGTTGACCTGACAGGTCAGATCTGTGCAGACTCAATCGGTACATATATCTTCTCGGGATTCGGTGGACAACACGACTTTATGTACGGAGCAATGCTTTCTCCTGGTGGTAAAGCAATTATTGCACTGCCTGCAGCAACCAACTCAGGTCACTCGAAAATTGCACCTGTGCTGACTCCGGGTGGTGGCGTAGTAACGACTCGTGCTCAGGCTCAATATATCGTAACAGAGTACGGTATCGCATACCTGAAAGGCAAGAATCTGGCAGAACGTGCAAAGGCTCTTATCGCAATTGCACATCCGTCTGCACGCGAAGCTCTCGAACGTGAAGCTGCTGAAAGATACGGACGAGCATTCTTAAATATTATGGCTCGCGACTAATCTAAAAAAAAGAGGGATTCATTGGATCCCTCTTTTAATTTTATATAACAAAGGCTGCCCCCAATGGAGCAGCCTTTAAATTTTGATACTACATCAATTTTTTAATCTTGTCTTCGAGAACTGCTTTATTGCAAGCACCCACTTGTTTATCTACAACTTGACCATCTTTCAAGAAAATCACGGTCGGAATGTTACGGATACCGTATTTCATCGAGATATCGTTGTTATCATCAACGTTGCATTTTCCGATAATCACATCGTTTGCATACTGCTCAGCAAGTTCTTCAACAACCGGAGTCAACATTCTGCAAGGACCACACCATTCTGCCCAAAAATCAATGACAACAGGTTTTCCACTTGCGATCAATTCGTCAAGATTATTATTAGTTATTTCAAGTGCCATAATGAGTAAAATTTATTTGTTTATCATATTTATTGCAAATGTATAAATTCTTTGCGAAAGAAAAAACTATTTTTTATTTGAATGTATAATTTATGTTATAACTATCTAACAATGAGAATAATTCATTTGTTAATTTTATTTTCGTAGAACGAGAAATCATTGGCAGAAATATATCGTTCTTTGTATCGAAAATTCGGAACTTCACCGGTACATCACCCTTGAATTTTTCGAATGCATCTTCAAGCACCGTAATCGTAGAATCCGATATTTCATCTATCAACAACGTAATATAAATATCCTTAAATGTTTTTGCCACCTCGTCAAGTGTAGCTATCGAGGTAATCTTCACTTCAAGTTCCCCATCACGGTATGGATGCTTTTGAACTCGTCCTTTTATTGCCAAGAAATAATCTTCATACAGATACGGACGATACTGCTCATAGTCCTTACTATACAAAACAAACTCATATGAATCAGAATAATCCTCTATAGTAAACCGACCATACGGTTTACCCGTAGTCTTTGTCATCAAATTCTGTACCTTTGTTACCATTCCTGCAATTGTAAATTCCATTCCTTCGATGGTTTTCAAATCTGCAAAAGCTCCGATTTCCATATTGCAGTACCGTTTTATCAGGTAATCATACGAATTCAACGGGTGAGCTGAAAGATATATTCCGATTACTTCACGTTCTTGTTTTAGTGTTTCAAGTTTGCTCCAAGGCACATCAGTCGGTATTTCAGGGTGCTGAACACTTCCACTTTCCATTCCGCCAAACAGACTCTGTTGTGCATTGTTTTTCTCAAACTGCACACGGTTTCCATATCTCAGCAACTGCTCAAGATATGTTACCCCCTTTGCATCTTGGGCAAAGAATTTGCTGCGTTCGAAACCTGCAATCGAATCGAATGCTCCGGCACGACACAACTCTTCCATACACTTTTTGTTCACTGAGTGCAAATTGACACGTTCCATAAAATCGTATATAGATTTATATGGTCCGCCACTGATTCGTGTCTGAATGATATTTTCGGCAGCAGCCTCACCTACTCCACTTACCGCAGCCAACCCAAATCTGACATTTCGAGCCTTGTCTACCGAGAACTTATGCAAACTTTCATTGACATCAGGACCAAATACCGAGATGCCCATTCTCTTGCATTCGTCCATAAAGAAGCTGATTTTCTTTCTATCAGAGAGATTTCGGCTCAGCAGGGCCGCCATAAACTGCGACGGATAGTGAGTCTTAAGATATGCCGTCTGATAAGAGACATAGGCATAACAAGTTGCGTGAGATTTATTGAATGCATATTTTGCAAATTCTTCCCAATCGTGCCAAATTTTTTCGCAAATACTCGGATCATAATTCCGAGCCTGAACACCTGCGATAAAATCATCTTTCATCTTGTTCAGCACATCGATCTTCTTCTTACCCATTGCCTTACGCAACGTATCTGCCTGCCCTTTTGTAAAACCTGCCAAACGTTGTGACAACAACATCACTTGCTCTTGATAAACCGTAATGCCGTATGTATTAGACAAGTCTGCCTCCATTTCAGGCAAATCATAACTGATTGGTTCGCTGCCTTGCTTACGGGCAATAAAATTCGGTATATACTCCATCGGACCTGGACGATAGAGAGCATTCATTGCAATCAGGTCTTCAAAACGGTTTGGTTTCAGATTTCTGAGATGCTTCTTCATACCGGGAGATTCAAACTGGAACAGCCCCGTTGTCTCACCACGACTATACAATTGATATGTTTCGGCATCGTCCAACGGAATTTTATCAATATCAATTACCTCTCCCGTAGACAGTTCGATATTTTCAAGTGCATCTTTTATGATTGAAAGAGTCTTCAAACCCAAAAAGTCCATCTTCAGCAATCCGACATCTTCAACGTGCTTGCCATCATACTGTACTACAAACAATTCTGCATCTTTCTGTTTTGCCAGAGGAATATAATTTTCGAGATCATCTTTACCGATAATTACACCACAAGCGTGTACACCCGTCTGTCTAACTGATCCCTCAAGTGTCTGTGCATAACTCAAAGTCGAACGTATCAGTTGATTTTCAGATTCACGTTCTGCACTCAACTCGGGCACCTCCTTAAAGGCATCTGCCAATGAAATTCCCGGACGTTCAGGAACCATCTTTGCCAAACGATTACTCTCAGACAGAGCAAGTTTCTGCACTCTGGCAACATCTTTAATTGCCATCTTCGCAGCCATTGTTCCAAATGTAATAATCTGAGCAACACGGCTTTTGCCATATTTATCAACTACGTATTTCATCACATCGGCACGACCATCTTCATCGAAGTCAATATCAATATCCGGCATAGAAATACGTTCTGGATTGAGGAAACGTTCGAACAGAAGTCCATATTTCAGAGGATCAATATTAGTGATTGTCAAGCAATAAGCCACAACTGAACCCGCAGCCGAACCACGTCCAGGACCAACCGAAACATTCATTTCGCGTGCTGCCCTAATAAAATCCCACACAATCAGAAAATATCCAGGGAACCCCATCCATTCGATGGTAGCCAATTCGAAAGAGATTCGTTCAGCACACTCAGGTATCTCTCTAACATTTTCTCCATAACGCACCTTTGCTCCCTCCCAAGTAAGATACTCAAGATAGACAAACTGCTTTGCAAGAACCAACAAGGTTTCAGAATCGTCAACTCGGTCAGCAAACATTGCAGCTACCTTATCAAGGTCATTAATTGTCTGACAACGATCTACACACTCTTTCAGTTCGTCATATATCTGTTTCAATCGCTGACGTTTTTCCTCATCTTTTGCCCCCTTCACAATCTTCTCAACCGATTTCAGGTAAGAACATCCCACCACATCGGTATACAGTTCAAAGTTCTCCGGCAATGGAAAATTGGGCATATACGGCTTATGGTCCAACGAATACACCTCAACACTATCTGCAATTGCCATTGTATTCTCCAATGCCTCCGGGTGATCAGGAAATAGTTCCAACATCTGGTCATAACTCTTCAGGAACTCCTGTCCTGTGTATCTCATTCGTTTAGGATCGTCAATATCACTATCCGTATTAAGACATATCAATCTGTCGTGAGCCTCACAATCTTCGGCCTTTATAAAATGAACATCGTTCGTCGCAATAAGTTTGATGTCAAACCTCTTCGAAAATTCTATCAACACCTTATTCACCTCTTGCTGACGAGCCCAAACATTATCATTATTTACCAACGGATTAGTCGAAAAATGAGATTGCAACTCAAGATAATAATCGTTCCCAAAGATATTTTTAAACCAAAGGACACTCTCCTCCGCAACCTTCATATCACCTCGCATAATAGCTTGCGGGATCTCTCCACCAAGACACGCCGAGGCACAAATCAAGCCTTCGTGATAACGTTCAATAAGTTCCTTATCCACACGAGGTTTGTAATACAAACCCTCGGTCCACGAATAAGATACCAACTTCACAAGATTCGTATAACCGATATGGTTCTTAGCCAACAGAATTAGATGGTCTCCACCACGGTCATTTTTTCCTGTTTTTTCGAATCGGCTGCCTGAAGCTACATAAACCTCACACCCCAAAATAGGCTTTATACCGGCAGCCAATGCCTCCTTATGAAACAACTTTACACCATACATATTTCCGTGGTCAGTAATTGCCACAGAGGTCATTCCCAATTCTTTGACCCTCTTCATCAAAGGCTTAATAGCAGCAGCTCCGTCAAGAATCGAATACTGAGTATGCAAATGCAGATGTGTAAAGTTTCCCATAATTACAAACTATTATTACCACTTACAAAAGTACAAAAACACTGCGATTACAAAAATACCAAGCAACCTTTTTTATTATATTTTATTTTTGTACCTTTGGGCTGTAAGTTAACTCTATGAAACAAAGCGAATTCACAATATTGATGACTCTTGACTCGATTGAGCAAGCATACGTTATCAAGTCGGTACTCGAAGCCAATGGCGTAGCGTGTCAAATTATTAACGCTACGGCCCAATCGGTACTGAGAGCTCACGGCGTAATGTGGGGAATCAGACTGATGATACTCACATCACAAGTCGAACTCGCAAATCAAATACTCGAAGCTCGGGCCAATGAGATACAAGACTGGAACAATGCTGTAATCATTGAAGATCTCGATGACGAAAATTTTGATTACGGAGAGGCCGAAGAAGAATTCTTTTAAAATATCATTATTACACAATTTAATACATATAGTCTTCGTTATAGAACCAAATTAAACTCACTAAAATCTATTATGTCATTTGAATTTTTATTGATTATCATTATCGGAATTATTGGAATGGTTGTTCAGGCACGCTTGCAACACATCTTTTCGCAATATTCACAAGTGCCGTTCGCAAACGGAATGACCGGCCGCGAAGTCGCTGAAAAAATGTTGCGTGATCACGGCATATATGATGTCAAGGTAATCTCAACCCGGGGACATCTCACCGATCATTACAACCCGGCAAATAAAACTGTAAATCTGAGTGAATCGGTCTATTCGAGCTGTTCGGTCGCAGCAGCTGCCGTTGCAGCACACGAATGTGGACACGCCGTTCAACACGCCAGAGAATATGCTCCTCTGAAACTTCGATCGGCTCTGGTACCAATTGTGAGCTTCTCATCAATGTGGTCTACGTGGATTGTAATCATCGGGATATTGATGATCAATACTATGCCTGCAATCTTCTGGCTAGGAATTGCTATGATTGCGATGTCGGCACTGTTCAGTCTTATCACTCTGCCCGTAGAATATAATGCATCAGACCGTGCATTGGATTGGTTGCAAAATAATAATATTCTTGTAGGCAAACAATTCACTCAAGCACAGGTTGCACTGCAATGGGCAGCTCGCACCTATCTCGTAGCAGCACTTTCGGCTATTGCAACACTGATATATTATTTGGGATTTGCACGAAATCGCGACTAACGTTTCGGGGGCAATACCATTTCTATATTACCAAGTTCGGCAGCAAGTTCGGAATAAGATGACCCATAGCTGCCGATTATTTGTCGTGTGGCAGCCAATGCCCATAGGTCTACGACCGAGCCAACCATTCCCTCGTTATCAGAACGTGACAATCGCGTCTGCTGGGTAATAATTCTATCGCCAAATTTATCTACGATTTTCTGTTTTACGGCTGCATCATCTGTTGCAAGATAGAATTTCATCTGAGCATCACCCTGGGCCAAACGATCCATTTCGGCTATGTAATCATCAACCGAACACGCAGCCATTGCCTTAATATGGTCTGTACGACGAATATGTACCCCTATTGTTGTCGCTGAGAAACAAGATGTCAGGGCACTTACTCGATCAAGAATACTCTTTCTGGGAGTAAAAATCTGACCCAACGGATAGTGAGTCGTCATCGAATAGCAACTGTAAATGTAGGTCTGTCCTTCGGCGAAATTATATTGATTGATAATATCTTTCTGTTTCCAACTGAATAAAATAATCTGGCGGTTGAACTTGAATTTACGAATCATTGAGGGGATATTAAGATTAATCCATCTTGATTTGAATAATTCGATTTGACGCAGTTTCATCGGACTGACTTGAATCCTCGGCAATGATAACGGCTCGAAGAGCTGTTCGAAATCAATTTTACACTCCTTATTACTTCGCCACCACACTTGCAGATTAACACCATATTTCAACGCAATAGTGTATGCTCCGGCAATACATCTCATTCTGTTACACAGCCCACCATACGGCACCAATGTTATCTTCGAATTCATAACGAATATACCTTATATTTACTCCTTAAATGGTCAAATATCAACAGTTTCCCGTCAAGAGTTTCACCCACTGATGTAATGATTTTTATAACTTCAAGAGCCTGCAGCGAGCCCGTTACTCCGACGTTGGGTGTAATTACTCCTACCACCTCTTGTTGTTCACCTTCTCCAAACATATCTACATAGCGTCCCGCATTACCCCAATTAAACGTTGCGACCTGACTGCTCCAATTCTGTGCCGACCCATAGACCATAGCCTTTCTCATCTTTGCACAAACCGAATCAAGGAGTAATCTTGTCATATAATTATCCGTACAATCTACGGCAAGGTCATAATCTGCAACCAGCCGTTCTGCATTGGACTCTTCGAAAGGTTCCGACACAATCTCGATCCTAACATTCGGATTTAGTTTAGCCAGACGTTCAGCCGCAACCTCAACCTTCGGTCTACCAATATCTGACACTGTAAACAGAGTCTGACGTTGCAAATTTGATAATCCCACTTTGTCAAACTCCACAATAGCAACTCGTCCTACTCCCGCAGCCACCAGATACTGTAACACGGCACAACCAAGACCACCTGCTCCAACAACTAAGACACTTGATGACAACAATTTTTCCTGAGCCTTTTCCGAGAACTCTTCGCACAATATCGAACGTGAATAGCGTTCCTTATTTTCCTGAGTAAGATTCATCTCTCAACAAAACTATTCAACATCAATCTTCAAACGTTTGCACAACTCCACAAATTGGGGATTCATTTCTGAAAAATATTTCACTTTTTCTTCAATTTTCACCGGCTTGATGAACGAATTGTCAATCTCTACCTCAATATTAAAATCGACCAAAATTCTCAATCCCAATGTCTTGATGAACATTCGTTGCAGTTCTTGTTTATTAAACAGAATCTCTTCTCGCAGTTGTTCATTCGGCACCTTGACATTCAGCGTTTTACCACTAACCATAACACGTTGCAACACTGCTCCCAAACGTGGTCTTGTTGCCATCAGCGATTCTGACAATGTCTGACTTGCTTCGAAAACCCGACTCTCAATGTCTTCAGGCAATTCATCTGTTTCAATCTCGACGTCTGATTCAGATGCAATCTCTTCTTCCTTCTTTTTTTGTTCTGCATTACGCATCCTAACCAAGTCGTCAGTCGGGGTATTCATCAATTCACGAATTGAGAATCCTGATGGTCTGGCAGCAGCCACATTATGAATACTACTTTTTTCTGCAGGCTGAGAATTAGACTCCTTAGTTGACTCAACAGGTCGCACCTCAACTGGTCGCTTCTCAACGGGCGACTCTGCTTTCACGCGTTCAATCTCTATTTTCGGATTGTCTAATACAAATGATTGATTACGATCTATTGCATCTGGCAACAAATAATCATCTACATTTTTTTTTTGACCGAGACCGGCGAGCCTCAGTAATGCCAATTCAACAAACAATCGTTGATTGGTCGCCGTTCGAAATCCGGTATCGGTTGCCGTCAATAATGATATTGCATCATAAAGTTGTACAACCTCCAGCTTCATTGCCTGTTCGGCATAACGCTTAGCAACGCTACCCGTCACCTCAAGCAGAGGCAATGTCTGAGGAACCCTCGCCATCAATAAATTACGGTAATGTTCGTCTAATCCTGCAACAAATGTCTGTCCTCCGAAACCTTTTCTCAGTATTTCGTCGAACATCATCAGCAACTGTGGATAATCTCCCGCAATGGCTGCATCTACAATTCGGAAGTATGTATCATAGTCCAATACATTGAGTACATCTGCCACTCGACGGAATTCCAAATTATTATCACAGAATGACACAACCTTATCAAACATTGACAGAGCATCTCTCATTGCCCCATCGGCCTTCTGTGCAATAATATGCAACGACTCTTCATCATAAGAAACACCCTCTTTATCGGCGATTGATTTCAAATAGGCAACCGTATCCTCTACTTTTATTCTATTGAAATCATAAATCTGACAACGCGACAAAATCGTAGGAATAATCTTATGTTTCTCGGTCGTAGCCAAAATGAATATCGCGTGAGCCGGAGGCTCCTCCAAAGTCTTCAAAAAGGCATTGAATGCTGCTGTCGACAACATATGCACCTCGTCTATGATATACACACTGTATCGACCTACTTGCGGCGGAATACGCACCTGCTCAGTCAAAGCTCGGATATCATCGACCGAATTATTTGATGCTGCATCCAGCTCGTGAATCGAGAATGAACGACCCTGATCAAATGCCTGACACGACTCACACTCTCCACAAGCCTCTGAATTTTTTGGTGAAAAACAATTTATTGATTTGGCAAATATTCGGGCACACGTAGTTTTTCCGACACCTCTTGGCCCACAAAAAAGATATGCGTGAGCCAACTGTCCTCTGTCAATCGCATTGCGTAACGTATTGGTTACGTGGCTTTGACCAACTACCGAAGCGAAATCCGAAGGCCTGTATTTTCTTGCTGAAACAATAAAATTTTCCATATCCGAGTTTTTACGTTTGACAAAGGTAAAAATTTTTTTTGAAAAAAATCATCAAAAAATTTGGATTGAATATATTTTTCATTGTATCTTTGCACCCGAAAGATTGAGAGATATTTTTTCAAGGGTATGGCTCCGTAGCTTAATTGAATAGAGCATTTGACTACGGATCAAAAGGTTACAGGTTT
>CAJGBR010000019.1 GCA_904501625.1 uncultured Rikenellaceae bacterium | reverse complement strand
TAGCCACATAGCTATACAAGAAATGAGTGCTGTTCGTTATCCTTTACTTCTGAAAACTTCCACATTCTCTTAGAAGGACCGCGAAAACACTTTCTGTATGTAAACCCAACTATTTGTTGGGTTATACAAAATTAAAAAGAATTTTCTAAACGAACAACACTCAATGCCAGAATTGGATTATTTCATCTCCTGACAAGAGTGAAATCTTAAACTATTTCAGTGCAAATTTCGTTCTAAAAAACTTCAAAATCAATATTGAATCTTAATTATGTTATTTCAACTTGGAATATAAGTTTTTGTTAAATTCAAACAATTCTTTGAATAATCCGAATACAGAAAACGGCAGTCGCAACAAAGTGGCTGCCGATTTTTCTGAATACACCGACAACTTGAATACACCCTAAATGAAAATTCCGAACAAGATTAGTACCTACAAAAGTAGGTTGCGGAGTTGTTGTTTGAGTGATGGGGTGAGGTTTTGGGATAGTTTAGCAGCCAATGCCCGATAGGGTTTCATCACTTGCGATATGTGTGTGCCTTTGGAATAGTAGTTTCGCAATAACGCCTCCACTTTCGCCAAATCACCACCGCAAAATTCCAATAGCAGTTTGTTTTTCAACTCGCCAATATCAGAACAAGCCATCTCGCCATTCGACTCCACAAGCGCATTATCCAACATATCCCAAATGGGCGTAGCGGTTGAGTTAAGTACTGCCTCGATGGAGGTATCATAAATGTTGAGCGACTTGCGGATTTGCTCCTTTGAGTTGAGGTTGAGTTCAAATCTTATCTTGCCATCGAAATAGTCTAATAGTAATTGTGGATTATCCAATGTTGATAAGAACCGACGATTGCCCGCCTTCTGAATCTCTTTCGCCTTGTCATAGATGGTCAGTCTGCGTTTGTAGCCTTTGGTTTGAACATTTTTCTCAATCACAAAGTTGTCGCCGATGTTTCTTACAAGATACTTATTGAAATTAGCAACATTAGCACGGAGCGATTTTGTTAATGCCTTGCAATCGGGGTAATCAACATCCAAACAAACATCTGCCTTGACTATCTCCCCATCTGCCAATATCCCGTCAATGTTGAGGTCGCATAAACCCAAATCATTGATATTGGATAGACAAGTATGGATATTGTTTACGTGGATTAAATCTTTATAATCATCTTTTAATATCTTCCCCGTAAACTCTAAAATGAGTTCTTGTTCACGATAATCTGCCTCGATGATAGTAAGGGGACATCATTGTATATCGTTGTTCTACGATACACCCATCTTTTACTTTATTTTCAAATACATCTTCATTTAATGATTTTATATTTTCTATTGAACTAACAATTTTAATCTTATCGAATTTTATCACTACGTTTCATATTTATTCTCTTTATTTTTCCATATAAATCTCCTTAAAAAAACCGAAAACTTAACCTTGATAAGTGGTTATAATGCCCCGTTTTATATAAAATCGTGTGGAGCGATGATATTGTCAAGACATTTTTATCTGGATTTTGAAACTTTTTCATCAATCCACTCCACAAAAAGAATAACGACTTCAAAGTCTTTCAGGAATGGGTTAGAGATTTCGATACGATGTCCTACTAAAAAAGGAGATAGAATTTGTTCTATCTCCTTTTTTTAGGTTCGAGTGGGGAATGTAATTGAAATTGTATTTCGATTGGAATAGCTAATTATTTACCAAATTAGTTATTTATTGTATTCTATTACTGCAACATCTTTGGTGGTAAATATACTCAGACAATGTTCATATCTCGGTAGTAATACATACAACGACGAACATATTCGTAGGTGCAGGCAAAATGTTCTGTCGCATTCCACATTGCATCAAGTTTGCCAACTCCATCTGCAACTTGGGTATTCACAAAATGGCGGATTACAGCAACCTTGCACATCGTCGGTTCGATTAGTCCCATTGATACAAGCAATTCGAAGGTTTTGCGAAGATCAGCATCTCCATATTTCGATTCAAATACAGATAGAAATTCTTTCTCGTATGTAGTCATATCATTAAATTAAAAACTATTACTTATTGTCATAAATTCACATTCAGTTGATTGTGACGATTCAGGATTGAAATTCAATATCTTCAGTAGTCTGCATTTAATTATCTCGCCATATACATTAAGAATAAACATAGATCTTACATCAACAACTGAGTTTGGTGTTGACAACATCTCATAATCGGTTGGTGTTAATCGTATTCTGACTCTTAGTATACGTCCTGAATTAATCTGATCGTACATATTGTCATAAAATTGGTGAAGGCCTTTCATGTGGTCACAATCGTCGTAACACAATGTAAATCCATTATTAATCAACGTGTCGGCATCGCTGCATTCCACACTATTGAAATCTTCCGGGATATTGGCTCCCAATCCGGGGTAATGGAATGCTGCAAACGGATAGCTAGTGATTCCAGCAGGCCATCCCCAACGTTCTCCATTCAGTAAATCGGTCATTCCCAAATAGCGGACAATCTTGGGGGCTACGAACATATCTCCATCGTTTGGAACTCCATATCTAAGTCTGTCACCGACGTGCATTACATAGGCACTCTGTGCTGAAGGCAGGAATGACGCATTGCCACGAGTCGGTGTAAACAGAGGATTCCAGAGAGTCTTTTCTGATGAGTTTGCCAGTTTGTTAGTAATTTGGGTCTGCCATCTCGAAAATTTACGTTTTTTATCTTCATTCCAACGAGCAACGGCTCCGTCACCATCACGATAGATATATGTCATTCTTTGGTTGAGAGTTGCTCCACACTCACAAATAGTGATTTCTGAATCAGAATCTTGTTTATCCCTCCAATCAACTATGCTGCCCGTGGTGTAGAATTTGTCATACGGTTCGATGATAATCTTTCGCAGTATTGGGTCGGTATAGAACCTTAGATTAAACATATGAGCAACTGCTTCGAATAGAGTCAATTGATAGATGCCATCGTGAGCCATTAATGTTTGTGTTGAGATCTCTGAATCAACTCCTGGGGATTGACCGAATATGGGACGAAGTCTAGTTGTTGAGAGCAATTTGAATTCAGAGTCCATATCATAGCCCGAAAAAGATATTCCGTCAAAGCGTATTATTTCGCCTGCTGCACGATATTTTGGCTGGCTGCGAAGTTTGACGCTGACCTGTACAGTTCCGTAGTACAATTCTGAACTATACAGAGCCCAACCCGTTGAGGTTGGAATATAATTAGTCCCATCTGTAGAAATCTCGACTTGAGCAGAGGCTACATATTCAACCTTCATCAGATATGTCGTATCGCCAATCAAGTTTATATATTCGTGGGCTCCCGATTCAAAGACCAGATGCAGACGTGCGTAATACTCATCTGTAAGGTTGCAGTGTAGTACCATTCGGTCTCTGAAGTGGGTGGAATTATTCAGAGTGGGAATTGTGTTTGGAACCTTAAATGAATATGTCAAACCATCTTCAAGAGTTACATTATTGAATGTGTTGAGTTCTTCCATTGATTTGCCGGAGAAACCACACTCGTATCTCAACTCATACTCAAAGCCGATAACTGCAGCTTCGGTCGGAATAAACACAATCTTGCCGTCCAACATTCGGAAGCAGCCTCCGTTATTATAAAACGTGATATCATCGTGACTGCTGGCTGACTCGACAATATTTCCGATGTTTGCACCTATTGCTCTGTCCGGATTTGCAAAAACCCATTCACCCGCAGCAACCTGTACTGAATCTGAATCAGACAGACGTCCGGCATTGAATGCCATTCTGCTTTTGAGCAGTTCGCAATTTGTCGATGGATAGTTGCCACTTATATAAAGAGATTCAAAGAATCCAGAACTCAGAAATTGAGAGTCTATGGTGTAGCCTGATTGTGAGACTATGTTTCTAAGAGCAGTGCTAAGATGCAGAAACGGGTGGTAATTCTCGACTGTCAGTATTGATATTGGTGTAGAACTTGTGATGTCAAATTGAAAATTAAATCTGTCACGCTGAACGGGTAGAAATACAAACGGTGAATTCTGACTCCAGGAGTCTCGAATAACTGCATCACTAAGTGTTGATTCGAACTGAATTGCTAAATCTTTCATCAATGACTCAGCTGCAGCCCTTTTCCAAGCGTCACATTCGGGTATGAATTTCAACAGATACTCTCCACACTCAGCATTTTGAGAGATGAACTTTTCTAAAAAGACTTTCCCTCGGCAGATGACTGCTGACATTGCCTCGATTTGACCGTAGTGTAATGTGTCGTTAAATCTGTCAACGGAAAGAATCTGGTCTGTGTGATTCATAATCTGTCGGTTGGCATTTGTTGCAGGTGCCCGAAATAGGAAGAATTTTTCTTGAGGAGTGTATTCTGCCGATGTCATTTTCTCAACATCGAGTGTAAATAGCGGTGAGTCACATTTTGCACACTCAATCTCTCTGCAGTCGATAAATAGTTTAATCATAGCACTAATAATTGAGATTTAAATTGTTTTTGGCAGCCACTATAAATGATACTTTCTGAAGTTGGTCGTGCATAATATTTATACTTTTGTTCTGTATATCAACCTCAAATATTTTCTTGTTAATTGCAATCCATACCTTTCGTGACTGCATCACTTCGCACAACCAATGTGCAATCACCGAGTCTTCGGTCTCGGAGGAAATCGTGAAAGATTTTTTTACAGAAGTACATTCTGCCATTGCATTTCGCGAAACCTCCATTGATTCTGTTAATATTGTCTCAAATGGATGAGAATCAATTCCTCCATATCTGTTAATCCACTTTACAGAGAGCTTTTCGTTGCAGTCTGCCATCAGAAGATAATCAATATATATCGGTTTGTCATCTATTGAAATCTTGAATCTGAATGGTATAATCTTGCTATCAGACTCTGTTGCTTCGAGTATTTTTGCTGCATTTACGGCAATCGTAACGATGCCAGTTTGATTTTCCAACGTACCCCAATGTTGTTGTCCAGAGACTGTTCCGTTGGATATAAATTCTACATCAATGCTGATTGTTTGATTATCAACTAAGACGTCGATTTGTTCAAGGCTATTTGCGTAAATCAGTTTTGGTGTCGGAGCACTGTTCAGTATGGGACTATTAGATTGAGATTCACTTGCATACAATAATGGGACTACACTTGATTGCACCTCTTGGTCGCCTGAAGAGACTTTTATTTTAATTGGAACTATACGTTGTGTATCCATTGTCAAATTCGGAGACTCATAATTTACCGGCTCGATGTTCAGATTACCAAGCATATACGGCATAATATTTATGGTGTGTACCAGATTATTGGATACGCGTTTAATGCCGATTATACTATTTAGTGAGTCAATTATTTCAATATCAGCACTTTGCGTTCCATTGGTCTCTATTTCAAATATTGCCTCTCCAAATAATGGAGCAAACTTTTTTGGGGTGTTAGATATCTGCATATTTTAAATCGTTTTTGTTCACAACATCTCGATAAAACGTTGATAAGTGTTAATGATTATTCGTTATAATATTTATTACAAGTCTTTTAAGATGTGTTTAAATGTTTATTTAAGATATTGACAAATGTTTACAATCGGAAATCTGTACATCAAATTCGAGATGAACAGCACGTTCGCCGTAAGCTGTAAGCCGACGTTTTACAGTTTCAATTTTGTTGACGGTTAGTTGTTCAATATTGCGATGTGTGTGCAATTTTACTACAAAATCAGACATTAAGTCGACCATTTCAATCAGGTCTGGGTTGTTCTGACTCTTGATAAATTCGATGTAGAACAACTCTATACGATACAATTTTTCTCTATCAAATATGCCTGTTATTCTATTGATTTGAGGAGGAATAATCCAGATAGATTTGTCTTTAATTTCAGAATTGGCAATTAATTCTCTCTCTCCACTACAGATTGAGATTCCATACTCGGCTGCAACTTCGCTGATTGCACTTGTAATTATTGATATTCCCATTTTTTTTGTTTGTTTAAATTTTATGTTAAAACTCAGTTCAAATAGTGTCGATAAATGTTGATATGTTGAATATATGTGCTGATTGTTAGATAATTACATTGTTAATAATTTTTGATGGATTTAATGACCTTTATTAAATCGTTTATTTCTCTGGTGACATTTGCACTTCTTATTGTTGATAATTTGTTTTTTGCTCTAACCAATGTTACAGTAGAAGAGATATCATACGCATTTTTCAGAACATCAATTAGGTTTTCGGTCAAATCTCCAAGTGTAGGACTTGTGACTGGATTTTTTTCAGATTCGTTTACCATAATTTTAGTTGTTAGTTTTAGTTGTATAGGTTTAAAATTGCAATAAAATTACAATATAAGTTGCAACAAAATTTCCTAAAAATTGCAATTAATTTTATGATATTTACGGAATTCTCTATTGAACGTGATTAAACAGAGTGTGAAAAGGTCTGAATAGAATAAACAAGAGGGTGTGTCCTGAATAACACACCCTCTTTTGTTACAATAAGTTATTGCAATATAGATTTATCTTTTACCTAAACCTCAATCGAATTTATACAATGAACCCTTGAGATTTATTAAACCTCACATCATTGCCTCCTACTCGTTTAATATGTACATATTATGAGATTGTTTCTCCCGGGTAGATTGTATTGCGTTTCAAATATTTAATTTTTTAAATTTGGCCATTGTTATTGTAGATATATCTCCATCTAATACACCTCTCTTGAAGTTTCGTATTAACTCAGGATTGCCATTGGAAAAGTAGATAATATACGTTTCATTAAAGATTGAGTTCTCATCATTGAGAGAATCTATTTTAATGAAATTTCCGCTACATTTTAATTGTCCAGCTATCCCAAAATCTCTAAATTGTTTGGGGAGAGAACTATCAGCCTGATAATATGCAATACGATAAAAATTAGTGAAAAATTTCTCACATAAACCAAGACGTGAGTTTAACAGAATATTATTGATTATTCATAATATTTGTTTGTCGGCGAATGCTTTCCAGGTGGATAATTTCGAGTAGGCTGATGAGGAAATCTTCACTCAGAGTTGATCTGTCAGTCTGATTTAGCAGTCGTTCGATAATCTGATTCCAGCGATCGCTTTGCAGTATAGCTACATTATTCTGACGTTTTATTTCGCCAATCTGGTCTGTAATCTTCATTCGATGGCTGATGAGATTAATCAGTTCGCTATCTATTTGGTCGATTTCAGATCTCATAACTTCGAGAATCTCTGTATATTTTTCCGAGGAGAAATTTGTATCTCGCCATTTTATCTGATCGAGAATCTGAATCAACTCTTGAGGAGTGAGTTGCTGTTCGGCATCACTGAGAGCCTTATCGGGTGAGATGTGACTCTCAATCATCAGTCCGTCGTAGTTCAAATCTGACGATTTTTGTGCGACCAGAGCAATCTTATCTCGATTGCCACAGATATGGGAAGGATCACATATCATCGGAATGTCAGCCATTCTACGTTTCATTTCGATGGCAATATGCCACATCGGATTGTTGCGGAATTCGCAATTATATGATGCAAATCCACGGTGAATCAGTCCAACATTTTTAATGCCGGCATTAATGATTCTTTCAACTGCTCCTTGCCACAGATTAACATCCGGAGCCATAGGATTTTTAATGAGTACGGTGACATTAGCTCCTCTGAGAGCATCGGCTAATTCCTGAACACTGAACGGATTAATAGATGTTCGAGCTCCAATCCAGAGCACATCGACGTCGTATTTTATAGCTTGTTCGACGTGTTTGCTTGTAGCTACCTCTGTTGCTATAGGTAGCCCGGTCAGCCTTTTAGCTTCTGCAAGCCACTCTAGACCAATTGAGCCAACACCTTCAAACGATCCGGGTTTTGTACGAGGTTTCCAAATTCCGGCACGCAATACATCTACACGACCCGACTGTGCCAACTGACAACAAGTTTCGATGGTTTGTTGTCTTGACTCTGCACTGCACGGACCTGATATTATCAAAGGTTTTTTTGAAAGAATGTTATTCACCTTGCTTATATTTTGAGGCGAAATTAATGATTATTTGTTGAATTTAAATCACGGATTGAAGAAAATCATTGTAGCTGCTCCTCGTGCAGCAGCGAAATCATCGTTAATCTCAGATATTTCAATTTTGATGTTGTGGTAACGGCTGGGCAAAGAATCATTTACCGCTCGTTTAACAGGATTTAAGATTAACTCATTGGCCTTTGCAACGCCGCCTGTCAGGAAGATCGCTTCAATGTCGAGCAGAGAAATGACATCTGCAAGTTTTGTTCCGAGTAGTTTTCCTGTGAATTCAAAGAGTGCTTGAGCCATCTGGTCGCCATTTTTAGCTGCATTGCAGATATCCAGGCACGATAACTTTTCAATCGGGATATCCTCAATTGAGCTATTATATTTTTTTGAGTAGAGCCACTCTATGGCAGTCCGACATATTCCACCAGCCGAGACATAGCTTTCCAGACATCCCTTCATTCCACATCCGCAGAGTCGATCAGTGTGCTCAATCTTCATATGACCAATCTCTCCAGCTTGGGAGTTGCTACCTTCAATCAGCCGTCTATTCAATACAATTCCTCCTCCCACACCTGTACCTAAGGTTACCACCATAAAGTTGGATAACTCTTTTGCTCCGCCGAAGAACATTTCACCGAGAGCTGCTGTATTGGCATCATTGGACATCTTGAGATTAATGTCTGATAGTCCATTTTTAGTGAGTTCACGACGTAGGTCATTGCCCAATTCAAAGATTCGGTTTTGGTCGCAATGCCATAGGTTTGCAGGATTGGCAATGGTCATATTTCGGTGATCTGCATTTGGTGCTCCGATGCCTATTCCGAGAATTTCTTTATTATCAAGTTGGGCTGAAAAATAAAGAATGCACTCACACAGTGAGGTTATGAATCGGTTGTAGTCTGATATTTTCCGATATTCAGACATTGAGATGATTTTCCGATCAATGACATTGCCGAATATATCGACGACTGCTATTTTTGTTCTTGTACCACCGATATCAACCCCGAATGCAAGTGCACTCTTCATATGAATTATATTTGTTATTTAATGATAAGTCTCATTAAATTGTCGTCATTCCAAGCATCAACAATCTCTTTCATTTTCAAGATATCTGATTTCTGTATCACCGTTGAATTCATATCAAGTTTTCTTTCGATTTTAGCAGTATTGCCTTCAACAGTGATATTGATTACAACTGAGCCGATTTCGTGTTCGATCTTCACAGATTTGTTTTTAGATACGAACTGTCCGTTTTCAAGTTTGATGATGTGGTTTTCAGTCAGATTCTGTTGTGACGGGATTTCAATCGGAACGATACGCTCTGTATTGACGCGAGTAATACCCCAATCAGTGAGTTTTGAATCTGGCAATTGAATCATCTTGTATGCACCACAATCAATTAACTTGGCCGCAGCTTCAACATCATTACCATTTTTAACGGCTTTAGTTTCTATACTGTTTCCGTTAACAGTGATATTTGTAGAGAATGTTCCGACATTTTCTTTGAATTCGACCTCAATTTTCTTGCCGTTTTTTACTGAGTAGAAACTGTATCTGTCAGCGATGAATTCAACATTTTGTACCTCACCATTGACGTTGTAGAATTTGTTCTGACCATTAGATGTAACCATTACGTACATCTCTTCGTAACCATTGAGGTTTGGTGCAGTACAGTCGATTGGATAGCTGATTACGATATCGCTTGTGAGGCCTTCACTTGAGAGCAATCTGTCAAACAAGAATGCCTTATCAGCTTTTGTTCCATAACCACGACGATCAACTTCTGAGGGTGAGTGGTGTTTGAAATTTATCAATTCAGGATTGATGTCACACAATTCCACCATTGATTTCATATGGTTTGCAATGATGTTAATCTTGTCGTCATCGTTTTTTGCATCGGCCATTATTTCAGGACTCAGGCGTGCCATATCTCGAGTTGTTTTTGCCATATGAGCCATCGATTCTTCGAAAGATCTTGTTGAAACATACAGACGGCTGATACCTTTGTGTTTAGATGTGTTTGGCAGATTTTCGAGTTGATCTTGACGACCAAATGACCAAGAGTACACAACTAAGCTATCACTTTCACGACGAAATGGTTGAGATGTACTTTCGCACACACTCCAATTGAGTTTTTTATCTTTAGGTATAGTGACAGAGATATTGCTCCAAAACATATCTATACCTTTTTGCGGGATAATTTCATAGATATCAAGTTCTCCTCCTGTGTATTCAGGACTTGTCTCGATTTCGTATTCGAGGTGGATTGTAGAGCCGATTTCCAGACCTGTATGAGAGATTACGATTTCACGCAGTTGGTTGTATGCCGGAGCATCAATTGCTGAACGAGGCAACATTTCAGACATCGCATTTTCTGGAATTTCGACTTTGGTACCGTTTTCCATTATTGTGTAACAATGGTTAATGGTAATAGTTTGGTAATTGGGGTTATACTGTATAAATGTCTCTCCGAAAAGTGAATTGAACGCTGTGTGAGTGTTTATCAAGATAGTCATTGTTACTCTTTCTTTGAGAGTACCATCTTTTTCGAGAGTATAATATTTGCTGTAGTTTCTGTAAGAAGCTTCGCTTTTTGACTGAGCCATACTGTTAAACGTTATTCCCAACATAAACAGTAATAAAAGAGCATATTTTTTCATAGTTATTTCTTTTCAAAGGTTAGGTAGTCGTTTGCTTTGTTGTAGCACTCGATTGAATTTTTAACATCTGTCCAATCTTCAGCTTCGTAGACGCGTTTTTCCATACGGATTACGTTCGAGATGCTGATAGTTTCATTTTGAGACGAGATTTTAACTTTGCAACTTGCAGCTTTGCCATCATATTTTTCATCGAGTTGTCCGTTTGTCATTGCAAAACCTTTGGGCAAAGTCAGTGTTTCGTTGAGTTCTACAAGACGAGAACATCTGTCTTTGAAACCAAATTTGCGATTATCAACCATTTTTAGTGTGAGGAACGATTTAACATTATTGTAAATATCACTCATAATCATCGGTTTGTAGATGATTACACCATCGCTGACAACTGCATAGTCGGGTATTTCGAACTTCATAGTGATTTCGATTGGACCTGTTTGGTAATCTTTTGAGTTTTTGCTATTGACACTTACGAGCTTTGCTTTTGGCGAAATTTTCATCAATTCAGTCTCGAGGTTGTAGTTAAGCATATTTTGCCAACCTGTAGTCCACGGGCGTCTTACTACAGCATCAGATTGACCTTCAGCTTGGATAACAAGAGTTCCTATGAGTGTGCCATTCTCGTTGATTGACGCGTTTGAGGTGAGTTTTAGGTAGTGGTTTTCTGGAGCAGATACCGGAGTTTGCAACAGATCTGATCCTTCCGGAACACCCGGCAGATAGTTTTGTTGTTGTTCGGCACTTGACCACAATTCTCGCATAAACGGAACCCAAGTTGGGTCGAGTGGCATAAGTGAACCATCAGGACGTCTTACGACTGCGACACAGTGGTTAAAGTGGTCTGCTGGTAGATCTTCGATTCTTGATCCGGCCATTGTCATTGCAGGATAAGCTTCAAAACCCGCCATTCTCAACATTGAAATCAACATTGATGCTTTATCTTTGCAGACACCACAACGATCGTCGAAATTCATTTTAGTATTGTGAAGAGTGTAACCTTCGCCTTTACCCATAGAAATACCCGAATATCTGATGTTATCTGCAACCCAGTGAGTCAGTATTTCGATTTTACGCATATCATCTTTCACGCCTTTGAGCAGTGATTTGACCTTCTTCATTGCAGGTTCATATTCTGCAAATGATCCGTAATCTTCATTTACTTTATTGAACCACAACGACTTTTCTTTCCACTCTTTAGTTGAAGTCAAAATCAGTTTCGGAGCTACATCCCACATATCAACCATATTCGGTTCTTTTACAATGGGTTTAGCCATATTCACTTCAAATGTGCATACGCGACGATCATCCTGTTTTTCATCATTTATTTTGCACTCTCCCTGATAGAATTTATATTGCAGATTTTTTTCTGCAGGAAGGCTTGTTTGGTAGACTTTCTTCACAGTTGGTGCATCAACCCAGAAAGGAACGATGTCATAGAAATGTCCTCTCATTGGAGGGATGAATCGCTCTTCGTCTTCGGTCTGAGGATTAAGCAACAGTGCATATGTGAATCCTCTCTTGTTGATTGTGTAATCAATGATATCACCTTTAGAAAGACGTCCTATTTCGCACATAATCTGACGTGCACCCCAATATACTCCTTTAGCTGGAGCGGGATAATCACACGATGAAGAGAGGTCTAACATTTCAACGCTACCATCGTTGCGATAGATTGTGATTTCTCCGAATTCTGCGAATGCTGTCAGTGGGTCGTAATCGTATTTAATAACACGTGTTTCCATAGCACCTTTGTCCGAGTTGACCATAACAACTCTACGAATGACAAAAATACCCGACCCCAGGTCATTGAAACTGACTGCCGTACTATCGAGTAGTACGGTTGTCGGAGAAGATGTAAAATCGCCTCCTGCATTGAGAGCCTCTTTTTTGAGTGACTGCCAAGACTGAGCACTCAGGCAAGTTGCAGACAAAATTGCAGCTGCGGTTAAAACAAATTTTTTCATAATTATGTTAATTTTTGAATTTTTCAATTGTTCGGTTTTCAGATTCAATTGACACTAAAACGCAAATTTAAGAAAAAAAACGAAATAATCTACAATAATTCAGTAATTAGTCCATAATTCATCACATAAAGATGAGTTGAACTAAAATTGTTCAAATAATTTCATTCCGATTACGCCACAGAGAATCATTGTAGCACAACAAATTTTTGCAACAGAGGTCGAGTCGTGGAACATAAATATTCCTAACAAGAAGGTTATAACTGCCGCTGTACCTGTCCAGACTATGTAGGCAGTGCCAATAGGGATAGTACGTTGGGAGAGGTATAAGAATACACCGCTGAGTGTCATTGATGCTGCAGCCATCAATATCCACCACCAAAATCTTGCGGGTTGCAAATCGGCAAGTTTAAATCCGAGAGGCCATCCTATTTCGAATAATGCTGCTATTATTAGATAAATCCACCCCATTGACTATTCGGATTTAGGTTTGGTTGCAGTTTCTGAATCATTTTTAATAGATTCGATGGCACACTTGAGGGTTGAGTCATTATCAATCAACAGATATGTGACGGCATTATCTTCGAGTATAGTATTTCGACCGATGAGTGCACGCAGTTCACATCTCAGAACACTTCTATTTTCATTCAGTTCTTGCTGAGTTGGAACGATTTTATGAATATCGTTTGCGATGAATTTTAAGAAATCGCGTTCAATCTGCTCGTCGTATTTCTGGAAGTATTGGTCAAGATCTTCGAATGTTTTGATATTGTTCAACTCTTGACGATGGCTGTCAGCCCACTTCAGCGAGTATCGCAGTACGGCATTGGTGTAGAATACTTTTTTCATAAATACTCCTGAGATAGTGTCTGCCGGGACAAAAATATCTGGCATAATTCCGCCACCGCCATAGAGTACTTTACCCTTTGGCGTGACATATTTTGTAGTGTCTGAGAAACGGATACTGTCTGCCGACAACATCTCATTGTGAACATATCTGTTGTAAAGATCTTTGTCGTATTCTTCTTTACCTTTGTCGTAAGGTTTTTGGATTGAACGTCCAAGCGGAGTGTAATATCTTGCGACAGTCAGTCTCAATGCAGAGCCGTCGCGGAATGGTAATTGATTTTGAACTAATCCTTTACCGAATGAACGGCGACCAATTATAGTTCCACGGTCGTTATCTTGCAGTGCACCTGCGACGATTTCCGATGCTGATGCTGAATGTTCATTAATAAGCACCTTGACGTTTAGTTTTTTCATTCGTCCGTGTCCGTCAGAGAGTTGTTCGAGACGTTTGAAATGTGCACCTTCGGTATAGACGATTAGTTTGTCTTTTTCGAAGAATTCGTTGGCAATGAATATTGCCTGATCAAGTCGACCTCCTGTATTTCCACGCAGGTCGAAGATTAGGTTTTCGATTGGTTTCCCGTTTTGACGTTCGATTTCGAGGAACTTGGACAGAAACTCGTGATGTGCATTTTTTGAGAATCTTGCGAGTTTTATATATGCCGTATTAGTGTCGATATTGAATGCACAATCGATACTTGTAATCGGAATAATCCCGCGGGTGATTGTTACTTTAATCGGATTGTCAAGTAGGTTACGTTCGATGCCGAGTTCGACTTTTGAGCCACGTTTACCTCTGAGTTTCTTTACGATCTCCTCTTGATCGGCCTTTACACCGGCAACGTTTTCTCCGTCAATAGTGAGAATTCGGTCTCCGAGCATAATGCCAGCCTGAGCACTTGGACCGCCGGGAATTACACTGAGAACAACAATCGTATCGGTCATCATATTAAATGTGATACCAATTCCATCAAATTCTCCGTCGATATATTCGTTCATTTGGGCGTATTCCTGTTTGGGAATGTAAATAGAGTGAGGGTCTAGTTTTTCGAGAATTTTGGGTATAAATTCTTCACCGATAGAGTCCATATCAACGTTGTCGACATAACTTGTTTTCAGTACTTTGAGTATGGCACTCAATTTATCAGAACTATAATTGTTCTGAATAGTTAGATATTGTAGTTTTCTTTTTAATTTTTTTGTCGTGTAGATTGATAGTCCCACGGTGATAATGGCAAGAATTATACTCACCATCGATAAAATTGTGCTTGTATTTTTGTTTAATCTCATAATTTTTTGTTACTTGGTCGCAAATTTAGTGAAAATTTATGAAATATAGTAAACGTCCACAGATTTCGGTATTGGTAGTAACGCGAAATGCAGTAGAAAAGTTGCATTATACGATTGATAATTTACTGACTCTCGAGTGCGAAAACATTGAGATTATAGTTCAGGATGGGGCTTCAACAGATGGAACTATTGATTATCTTAAGACTACATCCGAGCCGGTCAAGTGGGAGAGCAAACCTGATGGTGGGATTTACGATGCAATGAATCGTGCTCTTGAAAGAGCCTCTGGAGATTATGTTTGGTATGTGAATGCAGGGGACCGAATATGGAGTACGCGTGTGTTGGATTCGGTTGACGGCACTGCTGACATCTACTATGGTGAGACATTGATATCATCACCTCAGGGTGAGATTCTCGGATTGCGAAAGAAGCGTCTGCCCAAGCATCTTACCTGGAAATCTTTCTTACGAGGAATGGTTGTTTGTCATCAGTCGATACTTGTCCGTCGCGAGATAGCTCCGCGTTATGATTTGAGTTACAAAACTGCTGCCGATATCGAGTGGGTAATCGCATCATTGCGTCGTGCCAACAAGATTGTTAATATGAATCGAGTGGTGTCAGTCTTCGAGTTGGGTGGTGAATCTACTCGAAACAGGTCGTTGGCTTTAAAGGAACGTTTTAAAATAATGTGCCGCAACTTCGGTTTTTTGCCTACTGTTGCAGCACATATCGGATTCGTATTTGGAGCATTAACTCCACGTTTTCGTAGATTTACTGAATAAATCCACGTTTTCTCAGTAGCGGTTCAACTGATGGGTCTTGTCCTCGGAACTTGTTGTATTGCACCATTCCTTCATCGAAACCACCTTCTTTGAGGATATGTTTTCTGAACTTATCGGCAAATTCTTTATTAAACAGGTCACCGCTTTGTTTGAACATTTGGAATGCGTCGGTGTCAAGTACTGCGGCCCAAGTGTAGACATAGTAGCCTGCTGAGTAACCACCGCTGAATATGTGTCCAAAAAATGTTGAACGGTATCTCGGTAGTATTTCATCAATAAGTCCATACTTTTTCATTACATCTTTTTCGAACTTGTTGACATCCACTTCCGAGTTGTAATTAAATGTGTACCAATCCATATCGAGCAATGCTGCTGCCATATGTTCACTCGTAGCCCAGCCCTGATTGAATGTATATGCAGCACGAAGTTTCGAGATTAACTCTTCTGGCATAGGTTCATTTGTTTGCCAATGGCGGGCGTAGTGTTTCAGTACATCTGGTTCGGCTGCCCAATTCTCCATAATCTGAGACGGGAGTTCAATCATATCACGAGCAAGATTTCCAGCTATGCGTTGATATTTTCCACGAGTGAAGAATCCGTGAATTGCGTGTCCGAATTCGTGGAACATAGTTTCGGTTTCGTCCCAACTGAGCAGTGCGGGTTGATTGCCGACGGGGCGAGTAAAGTTGCACGAGATGGTTACCAGAGGCAATATTTCGTCACCTCCGTTCCAATTGTAACTTCTCAGTCTTGAGCACCAGGCACCTGCTCCTTTCCCGCTGCGAGGGAAAAAGTCCAGGTACAATATAGACAAATGTGAACCATCTTTATCTAACACCTCAAATGTCTGAACTTCATCGTCGTAGACCGGAATATCGAATCGTTGTTTGAAGGTTATTCCGTAGAGCTGTGTTGCAACCCAGAACATCCCGTCTCGCACATTTTCAAGTTTAAAGTAAGGTTTGAGTTCCTCTTCGTTGAGGTCGAATTTTGCTTTGCGAAGTTTTTCGGCATAGTACCACCAGTCCCAGGTTTCGATTTTTATGTTGTCTTGATCAGCTATTTTTTGCATCTCTTTCAGGTCGCTCTTTGCAGCTTCGAGTCCGGGGCGCCACATTTCGAGCAATAGGTCGTAGACGTTTTCGGCTGTCGATGCCATATTTTTCGAGATAGTCATCTGTGCGTAGTTGTCGTAACCGAGTAATTTTGCCTGGCTATTTCTCAAACGAACAATATCGTTAATGACACTCTTGTTGTCAAATTGGTTATTTTGGTCGGCACGATAGTAATATCCTTTGTAGATTTGTTCTCTGAGTGAACGATTTTCTGAGTAGGTCAGTACGGGCAGCAAACAAGGTTTATCGACTGTAAATACCCATTTGTCGTTTAGTCCGTTTTTGCTGGCAGTCTCAGCTGCTGTGTTGACTATATCTTCGGGCAGCCCCTTGAGATCTTCTGGACTGTCAATTATGATCTTGAAATTTTTAGTCTCTTTGAGAACATTTTCGCTGAAAGTCAGAGTGGCCATTGCGAGTTCCGAGTTCAACTTTTTCATCTGTTCTTTAGCCTGAGGTTCGAGTGCTGCACCTCGGCGAACGTAGTCGTCATAAGTTTTTTCGAGAGTTCTCATTTGCAGTTTGTCCAAATTGAGTTGCTCGCGATTGTTATAAAGCCACTTGATTCGTTCGAATATTTTTTCATTCAGAGCCATCTCGCTTGAATGAGCTGTGAGCATTGGGGTAATCTCTCTTGAGAGAGCTGCAAGTGCATCATCTTTCATATTTCCAGTGAGACACGAGAAAACATATCTGACACGTCCCAGAGTTTTGCCTGCTTGTTCGAGAGCAACGATAGTATTATCGAAGGTCGCTTTTTCGGGGTTGTTTGCAATGGCTTCGATTTCCGAACGGTGTTCGGTTATAGCCTGTTCGAATGCGGGTTTGAAATGTTCGATTTTAATCTTGTCGAATGGCGGAGTCTGAAACGGCGTGTCATAATTGTCCAATAGCGGATTATTCTGGGTGACACAACCTGCCGAAATGATTGCTGAACACATCAATGACAAAAATTTTTTATTCATAAAACGGTTAAGGTTGAGTTAGATTTGTTTTTTTTCTAAAAAATATTTCTACGCAAACTTACTCAAGAATTGGTTAATAATCAAGTATGCAGGAAAATTATAGAGTAAACCTCGAGATAATATTTCAATTTTATGAAAAAAAACGTATCTTTGAAGTTTGAAAATTTTATATAAATATTTAAGCCTATGCTGCCAATAGAGACACGCAAGGAGATAATAGGTCTGATTAATCGAGAAGTGGTGCCTGCAATGGGTTGTACCGAACCTGCTGCCGTATCGCTCTGTACGGCAAAAGCTGTCGAAACTTTAGGTGTAGAACCAGATAAAATTAAAGTGTTACTCAGTCCGAATGTGCTTAAAAATGCTATGGGGGTTGGAATCCCTGGAACCGATATGATTGGATTGCCTATAGCTATTGCTCTGGGAGCAATAGTGGGTAAGACTGAATATCAACTTGAGGTTTTGCGAGATGTGACTCCTGAGTCAGTTGAGAGAGGACGTCAGATGATTGAGTCTGGTCGAATACAGGTCGGAGTGAAGAATGGCAATTGTGACACGTTGCACATTGAGGTACAGGCTTCAGCAAAGGATAAAAACTCTGTGGCGGTGATTTCAGGTTCGCACACAAATTTCATATATGTCGCACTGAATAATGAAACCATTGTTGATAATCGCAAACCTGTGTCAGCTGTAGAACAGAAAGAAATTGTTGATTTATCACTCAGAAAAGTTTGGGATTTTGCTACGACTACTCCGATTGATGAGTTGCGATTTATTCTTGAGGCTCGTAATTTAAACAAGGCTGTGGCCGACGAATCGTTACAAGGAGAATGGGGACATTGTATAGGTAGAATTGTCAAAGATAGTGATTGTAGCCGAAGGGTCTTGGGGGATACGATTCTGTCGCATATGATATCGTATACATCAGCGGCTTGTGATGCCCGTATGGGAGGAGCAAAGATGCCAGTTATGAGCAATTCAGGTAGCGGTAACCAGGGAATTGTTTCGACTCTTCCAGTAGTCGTTTTTGCTGAGGATACATCGGCTTCGGAGGAACAACTTATTCGTGCGTTGATACTTTCTCATCTTACAGTGATATATATTAAGCAGAGTTTAGGCAGACTTTCTGCTCTTTGTGGTTGTGTGGTTGCATCAACCGGATCGAGTTGTGGAATAACATATCTTATGGGTGGAGGATACAGTGAAATTTCGATGGCTGTTAAGAATATGGTTGCTACGCTTACGGGTATGATATGTGACGGAGCAAAACCAAGTTGTGCATTGAAATTGTCAAGTTCGGTATCTACGGCGGTTATGGCTGCGACAATGGCAATAGAACATCGTTGTGTAACTGCCTACGAGGGAATTGTTGATGATGATGTGGATAGGTCAATTATGAATCTTACGACGATTGGTTCGCGTGGTATGATGGAGACTGATCGTATGATTCTGAAGATAATGACTCAGAAGTAGTGTGGGGTGATATACATAAGAAGGGTGGTCAATCGAAAGTTGACCACCCTCTGTTATTTTACTTATTCGAGTTATTTTCTTGTAGGTTGCATATAGTTAAACTGCATCGGCCCTTTAGGTCTCTTTTGATCTGCATTAGATGGTTTCTTCCAATATATTCGACTGAAATCGAAGTACATACCTTTGGGTTTATTCTTCTGATACAACAATTGGATATATTCACACGAACGGCTTATGACAGTACGTTTAGCCATTTGCAGTTTGAGTGTGGCAAGCAGGTCATTAGAGTGTGTGAAGAACAGAATATGCATTGGAGATTCTTCTTTCAGTCCTGTGCCAGAAGACTGAATGGTATTGAGAACCATCCTCATCTTATAAAAATTTTTCTGTTCGTTGATAGAGTCTCCAAGTTCGCCGTAGACGAATGTGAGCAGATTGAGTGTTCTCGGTGAAAACGGGTCGAATTTTAGTTCACGGTTTGCGTATATGACCAGATTGTGCAGATCTTCGGTTGAGAGTTGTGGTTTTTGAAATACCAGCAATGCACTGTCTGACAATTCGTTGGCTTCAAGTGGCCTGTAACTCGGACTGAAAGCGTATCCGTAATACAGATAGTGGTAATCTTCCGAGTTCAAAGTTGTATCGCCGAGTTGGAACCTTGCCATTAGGTTGGGATAATAGAACTTTGATTGGGGATTCTCTATCTCCGATTTAATTTTATCGTTATCAGGCACCTGTGCAAACGTAGTCAGCGAATAGAGAAGTGCTATTAGGATTGATAATATTTTCATTTTTGTTTTCTGATGTATTCTGTAAAACGGAACGGGTATTCAAACTTTTCTCCACGTGCAAAATGTATATCTTCAACCTCTGTCCATTCGGTCGGAGATATGGTCGGGAATGTTGTATCTCCTTGATAATCACGTTCGACGTGGGTAATGTAAAGTTTGTCTGCCAATGGCATAGCCTGACGGTATATTTCGCCACCACCGATAATGAATACCTCGTCTTGTTTGTCGGATAAATTCAGAGCCTTCTGCAACGAACAAACTGCTACAGCCCCCTCAGGTTTGTAGTCAGGGTTGCGTGTAATCACGACATTAGTGCGATTTGGTAGAGGTCGTCCCAATGATTCCCAGGTTTTACGTCCCATAATAATGGTGTGTCCGCTGGTCAGTGCTTTGAATCGGCGTAAATCTTCACTTATGTGCCACAATAATTTGTTGTCACCGCCAATGACATTATTTGCTGCGACTGCTACTATAATCGAAATCATAATTAAACTGCAATAGGGGCTTTGATTGTTGGATATGGATCATAATCTTCGAGGGTGAAATCTTCATATTTGAAATCGAAAATGTTTTTCACCTGAGGATTAATTATCATTGTAGGCAGTTTTCTCGGAGTTCGAGATAACTGTTCTTTGACCTGATCGAAATGGTTGTTGTATATATGTACGTCTCCCAGAGTGTGAACAAATTCTCCGGGTTGCAGTCCTGTAACTTGAGCCATCATCATTGTCAACAATGCGTATGATGCGATATTGAATGGTACTCCGAGGAATAGGTCTGCACTACGTTGGTATAATTGGCAGCTCAATTTGCCGTTTGCTACGTAGAATTGGAACATTGAGTGACACGGAGGAAGTGCCATTTGGTCGACTTCGGCCGGATTCCAGGCACTGACAATGTGTCGTCGAGAATTAGGATTATTCTTCAATGAATCAACAACTTGCGAGATCTGGTCAATATCTTTGCCTTTTGGATTTGGCCAGCTACGCCATTGGTATCCGTAGACGGGTCCGAGATCTCCATTTTCATCGGCCCATTCGTCCCAGATGGATACACCATTGTCGTGCAGATATTTTATATTTGTATCGCCGCTGAGAAACCACAATAATTCGTGGATTATCGACCGAAGGTGCAGTTTCTTTGTTGTCAAAACGGGAAAACCTTCAGTCAGATCGAATCTCATTTGATAACCGAACACGCTTTTTGTACCTGTACCTGTTCGATCACCTTTGTCGATCCCGTTGTCCATAACGTGTTTAAGCAGATCGAGATATTGTTTCATATCAATGAGTTATAATTTTAGAAGTTGGAGGCCTGATTCATTCAGAACGCAATATGATGGGTTGAAAATCCAATCACCCATAATTGCAATTTTGGGGCCCGACTGACACTGGTGGGTTATCATCGAGTGAAAATGACCCAAAATACAGTAATCTAGATTATTCGTGCGGTGAATGTCAAGAATACTCTGTACGATTGGATCTTGTTCACCTTTGAATCTTAATTGAGGTTGACGTTTGGTTCTGTTGTGTCGAGACCATTTCAGACCGAGCCACATTGCGATGTCGGGATGAATCAATCGCGAGAAGAGCCATTGTGCAACTTTGCAATGAAAAAACGAGTTCATCAGGCGATAGCTACGAGTCTGACACTTTCGCAATTCGTTTCCGTGTCCTACGTAGACATTCTTGTTGTATAGTTTAAATATCTCTCCTTTAGTGTGGAGTTTTACTCCGCATTCCGATTCGAGATATCCGAATGTCCAGATGTCGTGATTCCCCGTTATAAAATGAATATCAATACCCTGATTTGTCAGTTGGGCAATTTTGCTAAGAACACGCACAAATCCCTTCGGAACGACGTGTTTATACTCAAACCAGAAATCGAAAATATCACCGACCAAAAAAATTGCCTCGGCATCTTTGGCTATCATATCAAACCATTCGACCAACCGAGTTTCTACCTCTTTAGGTGAGGTCATAAACTTCGAGCCGAGATGAACGTCTGAAACGAAATAATAAGCCATTGCAGATGTCGGTCTATTTGAATATTGAGGCAAATTTCTTTTCGAGTTCTTCAGTTGTCATATTTTTGCCTATGATTTCACCTTTTTCGTTGATGAGGTAGTTTGCCGGAACTTTTGAGATATTATAGAGTCTTGCTGCCGGAGAGTAGATTCCTTTAAAATCACATACACTAATCCACGGCAACTTTGTTTCTTGAACAGTCGTAATCCAGGCACTCTTGTTTTGATCCAGAGCTACTTGATATATTTCCAACCCTTTATCCTTATATTTTTTGTAAATATTTTTCAACTCTAGGTTTCTCATTTGTGCCGTATTGTCAACAGTTACCCAAAAGTCGAGCAGCACAACTTTCCCCATATTAACGCTTGAAAGACGAATTTTATTGCCATACATATCCGGCAGTTCAAGTTCTGGATAGTTGCCTTTGTTCAGGGTGCTTTTAGCTACCATATTAGAGAGTTTGAAACTTGATTCGATTTTATCGAGATCTTTCAGCAGTCGTTTAACGTGTGGAGCATCAGGATAAATCTTAGTCAGAGAATCTGCCACTAAGCGGTAGTATACGAAATCACCTTGGTCGTTGAGCAACACTTGTCCATCTGGCATAATTTGATAGAGGGCATAGAGTGAAGACATCGAGTTCGAATTGTCTATAATGAAATTTATATAATCGCGTTTGAGATTGATGCCTATTTTAGAGAAATCTTTTCTGGTTTGTTCTTTTTGTTTTTCGTCGCTAATTGAGTTGTAGATTTCTCTGATAGAGTCGAATTTATGCAACGAGTTAGCCACAAGTGAATTTAATTTTTTCACTCGTTCTGAGTCGGGAGAACCACTGATTTCATAGTTTGCCGAGATGTTACCTGCAGCACGTATCTTGATTTTTTCGCCGGCAGAGACGATTAGTGGTATGTATTGGTTATTGGATATGATGTTATAGAATTCGGGGGTGTTGGATTGGTTAGAGAATTTAAATTTGAATTCACCTTTTTTAGTTGTTCGTGTTGAATCGACGAAGATTCTTCCGGCAGTAGTGACTTGTTCTAGGATGACTTTGTCATTATTAGTACCGATGAAAAGACCCGAAAGTTTGACATTTTCTTTACTGCTGCAACCGCACAAAATCGCTGCCACGCAGACCGCCAATGATGAATATTTCATATTTTTAATAATTATTTCCAATAATTTCCTATTACAAATATAGCAAAATATTTGCAAAACAAAAAACAAAGGACTTTTTCTCAAATGAAAAAAGTCCTTTGTTGTAATTATGGTTTGTAATTTGTTAGTTTTCCAATTGGTAAACTATATCAATTTGTTGTTTTTTGCTATTATCAGTTTTTGGAATAATTAGGCGAAATGAAACTTGGTTGCCATCTTGTTTGAATTTTTTAATTATAGGTGCCACTTTGCTATTGATAGCACTGATGGGCCTTTGGAGTCTGTTGACTGTCGGATAAATATTTTGTACAGCAGACGGAATATCTTTGATTTGTTGTAAATCGTTTGCTCGTACAGTTATAAATCCTGTAACTGTTGCTTCTTTTGTTTTGTCTGGGCATTGAGCAACTTTAGGACAATCTGTGCGTTTGTTGTTAGAAGAGACAATGACAACACCATTACTACCTTTTTCTCCATATAGGCTGACAGCAGCATTGCCAGTCAAAATTTTAACAAACTCGACGGAATTCGGGTTAATATTGCCAAATTGTTCGTATGAAATTTCGAATCCATCCAAAATAATCATAGGTTTATTTTTAAGATGTTGAGTTGCGACTTTCAAATCAGATTTGTCAATTGTTTCATTCTTTATGTCGTTTGCTCGTACAGTTATAAATCCTGTAACTGTTGCTTCTTTTGTTTTGTCTGGGCATTGAGCAGCCTTAGGACAATCCTTCTTGTCTGGGCATTGAGCAGCTTTAGGACAATCTGTGCGTTTGTTGTTAGACGAGATAATGACAACACCATTACTACCTTTTTCTCCATATAGGCTGACAGCGGCATTGCCAGTCAAAATTTTAACAAACTCGACAGAATTCGGGTTAATATTGCCAAATTGTTCGTATGAAATTTCGAATCCATCCAAAATAATCATAGGTTTGTTTTTAAGATGTTGAGTTACGACTTTCAAATCAG
>CAJGBR010000018.1 GCA_904501625.1 uncultured Rikenellaceae bacterium | reverse complement strand
GAACAACCCAGTTCTTGTTGAAACACCTCGGCATTGAAAAACAGGTAGTCTCTCATCACAAATACAACGAACACGCAAAAGTTGAAGCCGTAGCCAATCATATTGAAGCCGGTCTTGATGTTGGTTTAGTTAGCGATGCAGGAACACCTGGAATTTCGGATCCCGGATTTCTACTTGTCAGAACCTGTGTCGAACGAGGCATCGAAGTGGAAACTCTGCCAGGTGCAACAGCTCTGATTCCAGCACTCGTTCAAAGCGGATTCCCTTGTGACAGATTTTGCTTTGAGGGATTTTTGCCACAAAAGAAAGGTCGTCATAAACGACTCGAAGCGCTATCCAATGAACAACGCACCATAATATTTTATGAATCGCCGTTCCGCATCGTAAAACTACTCACCGAACTCGCCGAAACTTTTGGCAGTGAAAAACAGGTTTCGGTATCTCGTGAATTGTCAAAACTCTATGAACAGACTATTCGCGGTACTCTGACCGAATTAATTGAACATTTTTCACAAATTACCCCTAAAGGCGAATTTGTTGTAGTTCTGAATCCGCGAGACGTGAAATATGTCGAACAAACACAAAATTAATTTTATGGGAAATAACAACCAAGCTCTGGAACCTAACGAAAATAAAAATAATCGTTGGGATTTGTTCAAAAACTTTCTGAAAAGAAAATTTAACCTTGACGAAGATAATGCAACTCAAGAGGAGGTTACTCAAAATATCTCTAAAAGTGTTGAATTTCAAGGGACAAACCTATGGATTTTAATTTTTGCTACAATGGTTGCTTCAATCGGATTGAATGTCAATTCGACTGCTGTCATTATCGGGGCAATGTTGATCTCACCATTGATGGGTCCAATTATGGGAATTGGCTTGGCTCTGGGCACAAATGATTTCCAATTGGTAAAACGGTCTCTCAAAAACTTCGGATTTATGGTGTCGGTAGCAATTATGACCTCAACACTATATTTCTGTATCAGTCCCCTAAGCAATGCTCAAAGTGAGTTGCTTGCAAGAACGACTCCGACAACCTGGGACGTACTTATAGCGCTGTTTGGTGGTCTGGCCGGCATCGTTGCACAATCACGTAAAGACAGAACATCGACTGTAATTCCGGGTGTAGCAATCGCTACGGCCCTGATGCCACCATTATGTACTGCCGGATTCGGTATCGCCACAGGTCAGTTCTCATACTTCATTGGAGCCATATATCTCTTCTTTATTAATACCGTATTCATTGCTCTGGCAACTTTCATCATTGTCAGATTTATGAACTACGAGAAGAGAAATTTTCTTGATCCGCGACGCGAACGCAAAGTTAAGCACTATATGTCGTTGCTCGCGTTTATCACGATTGCACCAAGTGTACTGCTCGGTTTCAGAATCGTTAAACAGACAATCTTCGAGGCAAATGCAGACAAATTTGTCTCAAGTGTCATCAAATTCGAACACACTCCGATTCTGCAATACGACAAAATATTCTCGACTAAAGAGTCGCAAATCAATGTCGTACTGATTGGCGAATCGGTTTCGGAAGATGCCATAGCAAACATTCGAGCTCAGATGCCTCAATACGGACTGGAAGATGTAAAACTGAATATCAGTCACGCCAATCCTAATCAAGGTGAAATGGATATGTCGTTGCTGCAAACCAATATAGCAGAATTGCTCGATGACAAAAACCATAAAATCAGACTCCTTGAAGAAAAAGTGGCAGCATTTTCGCGTGACACACTACCTATTATGGATATCTCTCGCGAAATGTCGGCACTGATTCCGAAATCAGTAAAATCGGCATTTTCGAAGACTGTGACTCTGGATAACGGAGTTCCGATAGATACAATCCTGATCTGTCTTGTCAAAACAGAACGTGATATTGAAATCAACGAAAAGGCTCGTCAACAAGTTATCGAATGGCTGAAAGTTCGCACTAAATGTAATAACATCAAACTCATTGTCGAATAATGATTGACTATGCACATATCTGTTCTCAAGTTTGCGAGGTTGCCCGAAAAACAGGAGCCTTCATTCGCCGTGAACGAGAAATATTCTCATCGGACAGAGTCGAGGAGAAAAGTGATCAGAATTTTGTCTCGTACGTAGATCGACAAGCCGAACAATTAATCGTATCTGAACTTAGACAAATTGTTCCCGAGGCTGAATTTATCACCGAAGAGAATACAATAAAATGCAGCGAAAAACCTGAGCAACTATGCTGGATTATCGACCCACTGGACGGAACGACAAACTTTATCCACAATATTGCACCCTATTGTGTGAGCATTGCTTTGATGAATGCCCACAAGATAGTAGTCGGCGTAATATACGAAATCATCGCTGATGAAATGTTCTACGCGTGGGAAAACTCAGCGGCGTATCTCAACGATAAAGAGATTTCGGTTTCGAATGTCAATTCTTTGAAAAATGGACTGATTGCTCACGGCTTTGCCTACAATATGCAGGATCACATTGATGTATTCCTGCGACAAATGAAGTTCTTTCAGTTGAATACCAATGGTGTAAGACGAGTAGGCTCGGCAGCTGCAAATCTTGCTTACGTAGCCTGTGGCAGATTCGATGCATTTTCACAACGCAATCTTGCTCCGTGGGACGTGGCTGCGGGAGTACTCATCGTCGAACGAGCCGGCGGAGTCGTTACAGATATGTCAGGCGGCACGGATTTTGTTTTCGGTCATCAGATTGTTGCAACAAACAAATTGATTGCCGACGAATTCCGAAAAGTCCTTGCCGATATAAACTGATTATGAATCTAAACGACATCAAATACAAAATCATATTCAACTCGCTGAAACAGTTAGCCAGATTGCCACACTCGGTAAGATACAAGGGCATTGGTGATATGGTCAACCTTGTGCTGAGAAGTTCAGGATACAGGCAAGAGGTCATAAGAGGTAATATCAAACGGGTATTCCCGAATTTAGAATATAACAATGTAATTAAACTCGAACAACTATTTTATAAAGAGCTGGCAGAAACAATCGTAGATATAATCTCGATGTGCGGCATTTCTGATAGACAAATACTCGCACAAATGAGGTATACCAACTATCAAGAGGTCGAATCGCAAATGAAAGGACAATCCTGGATCAGTGCGATGGCACACTATGCAATGTGGGAGTATGTGGCGAATTATGCACTACTGACCGACCATCAGGTTATTGCTGCATACCACAGACTGAGCAATTCGATGTTCGATCGAATGATGAAACAAATTCGCAACCGATTCGGAACAATTCCCGTCGAATCAAATCAGCTTGTCAAGAGAATTGCATCAGAATATCAAAAAAAACCGATGATTATCGGAATAATTGCCGATCAGGTTCCGCCAAATTACCCGTCAACAAGATGGTTTAAATTTCTCGGACAAGACACAAAATTTTTTATGGGATTAGGACGAATTGCAACAAAATATCATCTGCCTGTTTACTTTTTGGATATAGATAAAATAAAACCCGGATACTACCAGGGAACGTTTGACCTGATATATTCGGGAAAAGAGTCGGCCTCGGCCGAGGAAATTACGGCCCGATATGTACAAAAACTTGAATCAATGATAATTCGTAGACCTGAATTGTGGCTCTGGTCGCACCGAAGATGGAAATACGATAGAAACGAAATAGGATAAATGAAGAAAATTACAATCGTAATTCTGAACTGGAACGGAGTTCATCATCTAAAAAATTATCTTCCACGGGTAATTGCAAATACACCAGCGGATATTTGTGACATCGTAGTTGCCGATAATGGCTCAACAGACAGCTCGTGCGAACTCATACGCAATGAATTTCCTCAGATCATATTGTGGGAATTTGACAAGAACTACGGATTCGCAGGCGGATACAACAAGGCAATCGAACTTGTTAAAACCGATTATGCAATATTACTTAACTCTGATGCAGCTCCAGAGAAGGGGTGGATACAACCACTGTTATCCCTAGCCGAAGGAAATCCTCGCATCGCAGCCATAATGCCCAAAATTCGTTCTGACAGAAATCCTGAATCGTTTGAGTATGCAGGTGCTGCAGGTGGATTTATTGACAAACTTGGTTACCCGTTCTGTCAAGGCAGAATTATGAATACAGTCGAAAAAGACAATAAGCAATATAACACACCTCGCCGAGTGTTCTGGGCTACGGGAGCTGCAATGTTTGTCAGAACATCAGCCTATAGAGATGCAGGTGGACTCGATGAAGATTTCTTCGCACATATGGAGGAAATTGACCTATGTTGGAGAATGCAACTGCTCGACTATGAAATCTGGGTCGAACCGGCTGCAATCGTCTACCACCTCGGTGGCGGTACTCTCAGCGAAGACTCTCCGAACAAGGCATTGCTGAACCACCGCAACAATCTAGCAATGTTATATAAAAATCTTGACAAATCGAATCTGTTCCCAATTCTTGCAATACGAATGATTCTCGACGGTGTCAGCGGAGTGATGTACCTTGCTCAAGGCAGAAAACAACATTTTCAGAGTGTAATCAAGGCTCACAATCAATTCAGAGCAGCAAAACATTCGTTGAAAATCAAACGTCAAAATATTCAAAACAGACGTAAATCTGTACCGTATGGAATCTACAACGGTTCGATAATTCTGAGATATATGTTTGGGCGGAAATTCTTCCCGAATAATCTTTAAAAAGTAATCCGAGAGTCTGAATTAGTTTCTCGGATTATTGTGACTATCTATTGCAAATGGTATTGAAATCACAGTTTTCACACTTCTTAGAATCCTCAGTCTGAACAAACATCTGTTGTCTATCAAACAATGGTTTAAATATTATTGTCGAAAGATTCTCAATAAACTCTGACTCGAGTTGGTCGGTAACATAATGAACTGGCTCATTGCCGATTGTCAAATGCGGAGTAAACTCCTCGCTGTTCATTTTCAATATCTGATACAACTCAGGCTGTACCTGGACATTATTACGATTTCGTTTTAACAATATCGAATACAACAAAACCTGAAATGCTGCACCGGCCTTATAATCTCCTGAAAATACATCTTGAAGCGTCTTAAACGCCATCGTACGATCTCCCGTCTTGTAGTCGACAATTCGCAAACGTCCGTCCCAAAGGTTATCCATTCGGTCAACAATGCCATAGAACTGAATATCGCCAACCTCGGGAAATGAGAGTTGTCCATTTATTGGCTGTTCTATTCCGACCACCCCGAAGGATTTACGTTCTGAATCATAGGGAAGTATATTTTTGTTTATATAGCTCACCACTATGTCCCTGACGACCAATATTTCACCACCGAGTTCATCTTCTAAGTGTCCATCATTACCACCTAAAAATCTCTCACGAAAAGAGCTATTCACAGCCTCGACAACCTGACTCGAATTGATTAATGCCCGAATCGCCTCTTGCTGAGAGTCGAACGGCAATGTGGATATCGGAGTATAAAGAATTCTCATCGCATCGTGAACCAAAAGACCAAACTCTTGAGAATCAATATCATTCTCATCATTAACTTTTTTGGCGGATAGTCCCTTGATATATCGCAGATAAAATCTATATGGACAACTCATATATGACTCAAGCGATGAGGGTGAATAACGCATATCCCTCAGTCGGGCAATCATCTCGTCAGTCTTTTCGACAGGCAGCACATCTGTTTCACTCAGAGAAACATTCAACATCAGATTGATTCGCGAAATTTTATGCCACGAATCTTCATAACTGAGTTGACTTATATAACGACTATGTTCACCTGTCCGTTTTTCATCTGATTTGGTGCAATAAACCATATCTACATTCGAGGCTCTCTGCAACAATCTATAAAAATAGTAAGCAAATACACCCTCGTGGTGATGAGGAGTAGGTAGGCCATAACCTTCTCTTAATGAGCAAGGTATAAATGAAGTCCAATCTGACAGATTTCCAGGGAACGAATCATCGTTCATCGAGAGAATCAATATATTATCGAAATCGAGGTTTCTGGTCTCAAGGATTCCCATAATCTGAATTCCTGCAACAGACTCACTTTTGAACGGAACAGTTACCCCTTTGAGCATAGACAACATCAACGAAGTATATAGTCGCACATCAAATTTAGATTCGAGTCCCGACAACGAATTCCTCAACCTATACACGTTATCCACAATGTGACCTAAAATCTCGCGATCAAATACTGTCAACCCATCCTGTTCGAAAATCAGACAAAGTATATTTATAACATACTCCGTTATTGAATCTATGTCGTCACATTTTCTGAATATCTTGCCGAGCAACACAGTCTCATCACCTAAATGATTCACATCTAACATTATTCGGTGTGACTTATTCAACTCTTTCAGCAGTATCCCAGCCTGAGTTCCAAGACATTCTACGACCAACGGATGGGTCAGAATTGCCTTCACATCTCTCACAAAAAACCTCTGACCACGACAATGGTTCTGCAATCTTATCAACCTCTCGACCAACGAATACTCGATGGAACTCCTCAACGGATAACCCATCGTGACATTGACCGAACCCAGATCTTCAGGCAACGTATGAAGTACTGGCAACAACAATGACTCATCGGTCAGTACAATTGCCGTGCGTCTATCAGTCAACTCTCCGGCATCACGTAACTCAGTCAGAAAACGATTGACATATTTACACTGAAGTGCATCGGTCGGAGCAGAAATTACCCTCAGCCTCTTTTCTTTGCGGAAATTATCGTGTCCAAAATCGAATTGCGATGGGTAGTTTCTGATATTTTCGCGCAGAAACAATCCTGCTTCCTGAACCTGATTATTTACATAATAGTCATCATAATCCCAAAAGAAGTATGCTCCGTGAGCCTTCAAACTCTCAAACAACACCTTTTCACTCGTACTGAGTGCATTGAATCCAACCACAGCATAATCCCCCGACAACTCAATCTCTCCTCGTTTGATTGCCTCTGCCGTAGCTCGATAAATCATTCCCGAATAAGCAAGACCTTGACTCTGTAACGATTCACGATATTTTGTATATATCTCGTAAAGCAAATTCCAGATTGAAACAAATCGACTCTTCTCTGTAGACTGTTTTCCCGAAATATCTACTCCGAGGAAAAAACGTTTTATTATTTCGCGTTGACGTTCATCAAGATACGAATTGTCAAACTCTATCTCTTTCAGATCCGAGATATTGGTAAACAACATTCTCGCATCAACCATATATTTATCAACAGAGTCAAAATTTGCCAGCATTTTCTCACCCCAACCATAAAATCTGTCAAAGGGTTCGATTGTCAGTGACGAGTTATTTGAATTCAACACTGCAACATATATCTCATACAATCTCGACACTGCGACAATGTGATTGCACATACTGAGTCCCGTCAGCTGACTCATCAACTGATCGATAGTTATATACTCAGGTTCCCAGATTGGCGACTGCACAACAGAGAGCAACTCGTTACTAAAGAATCGAGCTGCTCTTTGCCCCGGAAACACTATTTTCACATTGCTCAACCCATCTCCAAAAATCGAATACAATTGACGGGCTGTTTCTCCGAGAAATGTTGACATCTATGATTGTGGTTTTTATCTTTTATTCTGATTGATAGGCACTATGTTATCTTTCGGATTCAATGTATTCTTGATTCTCATATACATAGGTTTACCTTTATAGAAAACAGTCGATCCACTTGTAGCATTTATTTCAAGACGTTCGTCTGCATTTACTACGACTTCAGCTTTGGTAGCGGCACTTACCCACGCGGCGATTACCTCGAAATCGCCGGCACGCACCTGTGAATGTATCGTTGATACACTGAAATAATCACACTTACCCGACAGATTTGCCTTAGAATTTCCTGTCACTCGGAGCATCAAATCTCCGACTGTGCCATCAAAATTCATTTGGGCTCCTGAGACCAATTTTACATCCAACATATCAAATTTCACATTCTTCTCGAATTCGACTTTTGACAACATTGCCACAAGTTCTTCAATACGAGTATAGTAGATTGTAATGTCGACATAAGCATCTTTGCTCGAACCATTCAATTTGACATAAAGTTGTCCCTTTTTAACACTCCAACTCAACTTGTTTGAGTCGATGCCATTCAATTTCATATCGAATGAATTGGCTGAACTGTGAACAAATTTGACATTCAGTTTGCCGGATAATTCAACTTTGGTAAAATCAGGCAAATTTTTCGTAATAACCTTTTCTTGGGCCACCATCACCAACGGCATAACAAGAACATATGCCAGCAATAAAATCTTTTTCATACTAACTCTATACGACTAATTTGGTTCACTACAAAGATACGCAAAAGATTAGAAATATATACTACCAAAATCAATTTTATGCAACCTTATGCTACCGGCTACGGATAAAAATAGTAACTTTGAGGGATGAAAATTTTAATTGAAAGATGGGTAAAGTTCAGATAATAAAGGCTTCGGCTGGCTCGGGAAAAACGTTTAGACTCGCATTGGAATATGTTATGCGTGTATTGGGTGACGACATTGGACGTCCCGACAAATTCAGACACATATTGGCCGTTACTTTTACAAACAAGGCGACCGAAGAGATGAAACATCGTATCATCAAAGAACTCGGTAAACTCTCAAAAAAAGAGGAATCTGTATTTTCTAAAATTATTTGCGAGAAATTGAATATCCCGATTCAAGAGGCTGCCCGACGTGCGTTTATTGTTTTGACCGCCATACTACACGACTACACCCATTTTACAGTTTTAACTATTGACAAGTTTTTCCAACGCATTATTCGTTCATTTACCCACGAGTTAGGACAAGACATAAACTACTCGATCGAACTACACAACGATCAGATTATCGATCTAGCTACGGATATTATGCTCGACAATTCTAACTACAAACCAGAACTGAAACGTTGGCTCATTGAATATATCGAAGAACGTATCGCAAACAACAATGGTTGGAATCCCAAAAATGATATCGTCAATCTCGGGAAACAACTCTTCGAACAGAACATTTTTGATTCAGACTCTCGCAAACTGACCAAAGATCTAATTCGGACCTGTATTAATTCAGCCCGCAAAGAGACTGAATGTGCCAAAGAAACTCTGATTCAATACACCGAGGCACTATTCAATATACTACAACAACACGACCTCGATGTTACAGATTTTTATTCTGGGACCCGCGGATTTATGAATTATTTCTTTAAGATCAGAAAAGGAATATATGCTTCCCCTACTGATGCAGAAGTAAGAAAAGTATCTTCCGGAAATCAATGGTGTACGAAAAATGCTCCAAAAAAGGCACTCATCGAGAGTCTGATTACAACTCTGCAACCTATGATGTTTGACATCTTCAAACAAATTAATATTGTACTCAAATATCAACATACGCAAGACGTACTGTATCAGAATTATCGGACATTCGCAATTCTACCAGACCTAAGAGAAGCTATTGATAAGTATTGTTTTGAGAATTCGGTTCTGCCTATCGCTGATACAAATAAAATTATCGAGGGATTGGTTAGCAATAATGATGCTCCGTTCATTTACGAAAAAATCGGCAATATATTTACTGACTATATGCTCGATGAGTTTCAGGACACCTCACGGGAACAATGGGCAAACTTTAAACCACTGCTATCGAATGCACTCTCACAAAGCAACGAATCTAACGTTTTGGTAGTGGGAGATGTCAAACAGTCAATCTATAGATGGAGGGGGGGCGACTGGAAACTGCTGGCCGGCGAAGTTGAATCGCAATTTAATTCGGAATCAGACCAACTAAAAGAAAATTACCGCAGCCAAGATATTGTAATTCAATTCAATAACGAACTAATAGAGAGTAATCTCAAGAACTATCCGGATGGCATTAACAACTACTTGAACAATATTCTAAGCAATGCTTTAGAACAAAAGTCAATATCCGAATCGACATACAACGAACTGTTCGATTTGACAGATCGTGCATATAAAGATCACAAACAGATACTTCCACAAGACAAAACACCCAATAAGGGCTACGTCTCAGTAATGACATTGAGTAAGGATTCTGAAAGAATCAAAGATTACAAATACCTGATAGAGTGTATCGAAGATGTTCAGAGTCGAGGAATCAAAGCATCTGAGATTGCTATTCTTGTACGCAAAAATAAGGAGGGTAATAATATCGCAGCAGCACTGCTCGAACACAAAACTAAGAATCCTGATTCGAAATTCGTATATGATATTGTAACCCAGGAAGCACTGCTACTGAAAAAATCTCCGGCCGTAAGATTCATCATAGCTCTACTGAATTACATTATCGACCCAAACGATCTGATAAGCAAAGAATTAGTTCTAACATTTTCGGGTCTCACAATTGAGCAATGCGATAAACTATGCAGCAATATATGCAAACTCTCGCCCATCAGAGCAATTGATAAAATCATAGCTGAGATGCCACAACTGCAATGCTCTAAACACATAGCCTATGTTCAAGCACTGCACGATAATGTGATATCATTCTCATCTCGCAATACTCCCGACATCAGAGAGTTTCTGAAATGGTGGAATGACAACTCAAACACATTATCAATATCACTCTCAGGCGATCAGAATGCGATCAATATCCTGACAATCCACAAATCAAAGGGGCTGCAATATAAGGTTGTAATTATTCCCGAATGTAATTGGTCAATGTTATCACAATCCTCAATTATATGGAGCCTTGCAAAAGACTCCATAGCAGAAGAGTTAGGAAAAGTACCTGTACAATTCGACAAAATCTCACATTCACACTTCTCTGAGGACTACTATCGCGAACTCGTTTACAGCTATATTGACAACATAAATATGTTATATGTAGCAATAACTCGTGCCGAATATGAATTGCACATTATGTTACCTGAAAAAAAGAGATTCGTTAGAATATCACAATTCATAATTCCCACACTGACTCCAACGAATGACGGAGTCTCGATCGGCAATCTCAATGGGAATATCGAAGTGCTGGACGACAATGATATACGTTACGAATTTGGCACAAAATATTCTCAAGATGAAAAATCCACAAAAGATAAATCCGATGGTGATAATTCTAAAAGTGTCATTATCGAAGATTACCCGACGACCAACCCTTGGAATAAAATCAAATTCAACAACAAGACCGAACATATTTTAAGTAAAGATGGTCCAACCTATTCTCAACGTCACTACGGGACCTTAATGCACTCTATTCTTGAACTTTTTGGCAATGGACAACCTATCTCACAGATAGTCAAGACATTCATCGAACAACAAATAATCTCAGAGAAAGATGGATGGGCAATTACAGAATTGCTTGAAAATGCATTGAAAAATCCCATTGCCAAAAACTGGTTCTCAGAAGATTGGACAGTGGTTAAATCAGAAGTCAACATTATTAATCCCAACTCAAAACGTCTTCGTCGTCCTGATAGAGTGATGTTTAGAGATGAGGAGGCTATAGTTATTGACTACAAGTTCGGGATAAATATCATCGAAGATCACAAAAAACAAGTATCCCGATATATGCAATCACTGTCACAAATGGGATACTCAAATGTCAAAGGATATGTCTGGTATGTCAACCTCGACAATATAATCGAAGTCGATTAGAATTATTATTCTTCTGATTCAATAGCCTCTTCTGACTTCTCGGAGAAGAGTTTGAAGATAGAGAAATTAACGCTGCCGTATGTTCTGATTTCACAGAAATTGGGATGTTCCCAAAAGTTATGCGATGACGAATGCTCAAATATCAGCAATCCGCCATCTTTCAGAACACCTGCTTCAAATATCTGACTCGGCAGTTCTTCAACCCCCTTCATATCGTAAGGAGCATCTGCAAAGACTATGTCGAATTTTCGATGACAAGACTTAAGATATAGGTGTACATTTGCATTTACGGCATAAATCTGAGTTAATCCCAAATTGCGAGCCGTATCTACTATAAATGAATGATGCAACGTATTTATCTCTACTGCTGTCACAGATTTTGCTCCTCGAGATGCGAATTCATAACTGATAGACCCCGTACCCGAAAAGAGATCCAAAATGTCCATTTCACTGAAATCGTATCTGTTGCCTAGAATATTGAACAGATTCTCTTTTGCAAAATCCGTCGTCGGACGTGCCTTTAATTTTCGCGGAGGAACAATCGTTCGACCTCGACATTTTCCACTTATTATTCTCATATACCCAATATTAGGTTATTGTATTCTACTCCTGATTCGTCAACAATATCCATCTCTATCGAATCTACAAATTGAGTCAGATATTCATAACACTGGGTTGCTCCGAGTCCAAAGATCTTCGTAACGCCCTGTACTGCCGGGAATTTCCGTTCAATATGCTTAACAATAAACAATACCTCGTCGTTATTTGCAATTGGGAAGACCTCTGCCAACCTCAGTTTGCCATCAGTATGCAACGTTACGGTCAATGAATCTTCACCCATATTCATTAACAACACACGACCCGTACGCAATTTTTTATCTCGTGCACGAATCAGGTTAATCTGAACCGAGTGGTATCTCGGCACCTTAAATTCTTTTAATCTATCGGCAAGTTGTCTATTCAGGAGCATTACTGCGACAACACCATCAACCGCAGTCGAAACCTCAACCACCTCATCTGCAGTAGGATATATACCCGCAGCTTCAACAAATGCTTGCCGTTGTGAATAGTCAAACAACTCCTCTGGGACTATCGTAGCTGCACTTGTTGAGAGAACGATCGAATTACAATTACTCGGCATATTCAAGTCGTTCAAATCGTCAAATTTATCGACCTCAAGCAGCACTCCGCCCTCAGCAATCTTTGCAAAAAAACGTCCATTCTTATCAACAAGAACGGACGTTTTAAATGATTTAGTTTTTGACTTATTCTCTAATGAATAAATACGCTGCATTACTATTCCCAGTTACCTGCATCGTTAGTAGCTTCAGTCATAGAGCCGACTTTTATGCCTTTATAACGATCAGTTCTTTTTCTGTCATCCAACAAGTTGATTACGTCTTGGCGATATTTGATTGTATCCAAGAATGTAATATACGGAGCCTTTGCTTCGAAAACAGGAATAACAACTTGAGATTCTGTTGTCAAATAACCTGCATCCAAGATGAATTCTGTATTTCCAGAGAACGGGATATAACGCAAATTTTCAATCTCTTCAACAGACAATTTGCGTTCTCTCAGTGCTTTTTCCTTAGAGTTAACTACTACGAATGCAGTATCTTTAACTGCCACTTTAAATTTTTCACGTGTAACCTTACCTTGAGCTACAGCCAAAGAGTCGTCATCAGAACCGATTGCACGTTCGAATGTCAATGAGTCGTTCAATACGAAGGCGATCAATGTATCAAAACTTGCGACATAACGTTGGTGTACACGTTTAAACGCGTGTTGTGCAGAACGAATGTCTTTAAGGCGTTGAATAACTTCTGCTTCGCGAAGTTCTCGTTCTTTTTTGAATCTCTCGGGAGCCATAATGCCATCATAAAGCATCCAAGCAAATCCCACGATCATAAGAGGCAAAATAATCTTTAATGCTCGTTTCATTATTATTTTTTATTAAGTTTGTATTCTCAAATTAGTAAACAGAGGTTACTATGATTTCGAAACATATTTCGACCCAAATTTACAACGAATTTGGTTTTGAAACAACTTTTGATCAAAAAAAATTAATAGAATCATTATCCGAATTTATTTCGGAATCGTCTTCTGATGGAATTTTCATTCTGAATGGATACGCCGGAACAGGGAAAACGACTCTGCTCGGAGCCTTAGTTCACGCTCTTAAAATACTGAAAATCAATACTATATTATTAGCACCGACAGGTCGAGCTGCAAAAGTTCTGAGTCAACACGCAGATAGCCAAGCACTGACTGTTCATAAAAAAATTTATCGTGAAAAAAAATTTGATGGCGAAAATTCTCATTTTGATTTAAGTCCAAACAGACACAAAAATTCGATTTTTATTGTTGACGAAGCCTCGATGTTATCAAATGTTGTCGGAGAAAATAAAATGTTCGGAAGTGGCTGTCTGCTTGAAGATTTGATTCAATATATTCGTAGCGGTATCGACTGTCGTCTGATTTTGGTAGGCGACAATGCCCAGCTACCTCCCGTAGGTCTTGAGAATAGTCCGGCTCTCGACCCCGCTGCTATGAATGAATACGGAGAGGTTTTCTATGGGACAATGACCGATGTCGTAAGACAAAATAACGATTCGGGAATATTGTTCAATGCAACACTTGTACGCTGTATGATTGAGGCCGGCATTCAGGATATACCGATGTTCCGAATGTCGCTGCCACAGATACGGGCAGTCGAAGGGTATGAATTGAACGAGGTATTGGAAGATGCCTACTCGAAATGGGGAGCTGACGGTGTAATCGTCATTACCCGTTCAAATAAACGTGCAAACAGATTCAATCAGGCTATCAGAAACTTCATTCTGCAACGTGAAGAGGAGGTGTCGTCGGGTGATATGTTAATGATTGTCAAGAACAATTACCACTATGTAGAGAATGATCCCGACTCAAATCTTGATTTCATTGCCAATGGTGACATTGCCCGAGTTAAACGGATACAACGCTACGAAGAGTTATACGGATTTAGATTCGCTACCGTTACACTAACCTTTCCTGACTATGAAGATTATGAACTCGACTGCAAGATTATTCTCGACACACTACACAGCGAGTCGCCATCACTTACACAAGAACAATCTCGGGCTCTATTCTACGGAGTAGAATCGGACTATGCCCATATCACAGCAAAGAGCAAACGATACAAGGCTATCCGTGAAGATCCGTTTTACAATGCACTACAAGTAAAATTTGCCTACTCAGTGACCTGTCATAAGGCACAAGGGGGACAATGGCCCTGCGTTTTCGTCGATAAAATGCTCTTCGGGGATGAAGAGATCACCACCGATCTGATGCGTTGGCTATACACCGCACTGACACGAGCTACAGAGCAACTGTACCTCGTGAATTTTGATGAACGATTTTTCGAAGAGTAATATCTATAAATCAGGCACCTCTGCAACAATAAACGTACTGCCTCCAATATATATCATATCCTGAGTGGCCGCTTTCTCTCTGGCACGACGCAATGCTTCAGCCACGCCCTCAGGCACCGATTCACCCCTGAGTCCCGCAGCAGTAGCCTTCTCCGTCAACTCATCTGCCGGCATTGCACGCTTGATTGATGCATTGGTAAAGAAGTAATATGCTTCACGTGGCAGAAACGGCAACTCTGCATTAAGGTCCTTGTCCTCAACGACTCCGAACACCACCCAAAGTCTATCATATTTTTGTCGTGCAATCTGTGCCGAAACCAATGCCATTCCACCCACATTATGTCCCGTATCACAAACCGTCAGCGGACTGTCGGAAAGTATCTGCCAACGACCCATCAATCCAGTATCCTTTGCTGCAGTGGCAATGCCTTGAACCACAGATTCTCTATCAATCTGCAATACTGATCCCTCGTTCAGGCTATCTACAACTGACAGAACTGTCGCAATGTTCAATCGCTGACAATCACCGGACAAATCACAATTCAATGCAAAATCACCACTATCTGATGTAAATACAAGTTTTTGTCCTTGACTATCAGGCTCTGACGATATACATTTATATACATCAGAGGCAAAGACCAACGGACTACCCATTTCTGCAGCACGAGCTTCAAATACCGCATCTGTCTGATCATCTCGTTCACCTACAACCACCGCAACTCCCGGTTTTATGATTCCTGCCTTCTCTGTTGCTATGGCCGGCAATGTTTCGCCTAAAAACTGTGTGTGGTCAAACGAAATATTGGTAATGACACTGACCAACGGAGTAATGATATTGGTCGAATCTAGACGACCTCCCATACCAACTTCAATCACCGCGACATCAACCTTCTCACGTGCAAAATAATCGAATGCCATTGCGACTGTCATCTCAAAAAACGAGGGTCGCAGTTGTTCGATAATTGGCTTGTTATTTTTAACAAAATCAACTACGGCCTCACGAGAAATCATCTCGCCATTGACCTTGATTCGTTCTCTGAAATCCTTAAGATGAGGTGAGGTATATAATCCTACGCGGTATCCCTGACGACGAAGAATCGATGCCAACATATGTGATGTTGATCCCTTACCATTTGTTCCGGCTACGTGTATCGTATGATATGACTGGTGAGGTGAACCTAAATGACGGTCTAATGCCTCAGTATTATCAAGATTTGCTTTATATGCCGCTGCACCCACACGCTGGTACATAGGCAATGACGAAAATAAAAATTCGAGTGTTGCTTCGTAATTCATTACATTGTATGTTCAATCAAGATTCTTGCACCAATCACTATCAGAATAATTCCCCCGACAAGAGTTGCTTTTGCACCCAATTTGCTGCTGAAATATCGGCCAAGTTGTATTCCCAACCCAGAAATCAAAAATGCAAGAAATCCAATAATCAATGCGGCCCAAACAATTCCGATTCTTACAGATTGCATTGAGAGAGAAAAGCCGGTAGCCAATGCATCAATACTATCAGCGACACACAAAAGCAAAGTGTTCTGCAGTGATAAAACCGTAGATTTAGGAGGCTCTTCATTTGACGAAAATGACTCGATTATCATTTTTACACCGAGAAATGCGAGTAATCCGAATGCAATCCAATGGTCGAATGATTCAATTATTCGGTGTATAGTGTTGCCACACAACCAACCAATCAGAATCATTGCGACGTGAAACAATCCCATCAATATCAGAAAACGCATTCTTTCGAATGATGTTGAACGATTGCAACAAGCACCCAATGTTACCGAAACAGCAAATGTATCCAAACTTAAAGCTACTCCTAATAGCAGTATGGCAACAATTCCAATCATATTTTCACCTTTAGAGGTGACAAAGTTAATAAATCATATCTTAAGAACGTACCTCAACGTAATTAATTTTATTAAAATTTTAGTATTTTTGTGGGTTATGAATTTCAAATTAGTATCACAGTTTGCACCCACAGGTGACCAACCTCAGGCCATCTCGCAGCTCGTTGAAGCCATTAAATCGGGAACTCCACACTCGACGTTGCTCGGAGTAACCGGCTCTGGTAAGACGTTCACTATGGCCAACGTTATTGCTCAACTCAACAGACCCACACTGATACTATCTCATAACAAGACTCTTGCGGCTCAACTTTACGGAGAATTCAAGGCATTCTTTCCCGAAAATGTCGTTGAATATTTTGTGTCATATTACGACTACTACCAACCCGAAGCATACTTGCCAACTACCGACACATACATCGAAAAAGATCTGTCCATAAATGAAGATATCGAGAAAATGAGATTGAGCACAACTTCAGCACTGCTCTCAGGTCGACGCGATGTTATTGTCATCTCATCTGTCTCGTGTCTGTATGGCATAGGCAATCCTGAAGATTTCCACGAAAATACATTGGAATTACACCGCGAACAGGTCATCGACCGAAATCGAATTCTCTATTCGCTGGTTGATGCTATGTATTCGCGAAACGAAATGGATTTTAAACGCGGAACTTTCAGAGTTAAGGGCGATACGATAGATATATTCCCTGCATACGGCGACATTGCATACCGAGTTGTTATGTTTGATCGGGAAATCGAAGAACTATGCTCTTTCGATCCTGTTTCTGGACAACGGATCGAACGGCTGGATAATATTACAATCTACCCCGCAACAATTTTCGTCAGTACAAAAGAGAGAATGCATCGTGCAATAAAACTTATCCAATACGATTTGACTCGAGAGTGCGAAGCATTCATTCAGGAGGGACGAACTGCCGAAGCAAAAAAACTCAAACAACGTGTCGAATACGACCTGGAGATGATTAAAGAATTGGGATATTGTTCAGGCATCGAGAACTATTCACGTTATTTCGACGGGCGAGATGCAGGCAGCCGACCATTCTGTCTGATTGACTATTTCCAAAAAGATTTTTTGACTATAATAGATGAGAGCCACGTTACGATTCCTCAAATCCACGGAATGTACGGAGGCGACTACTCAAGAAAACGAAACCTTGTAGAATATGGTTTCCGACTTTCGGCTGCAATTGACAACCGACCTTTGAAATTTTCCGAATTCGAATCCTTAGTAGGTCAATGTGTCTATGTCAGTGCAACCCCTGCTGACTATGAACTTGTGAAATCCGAAGGTATCGTAGTTGAACAACTCATCAGACCAACAGGACTGCTTGATCCAGAAATCGAAGTCAGACCCACTGACGGGCAGATTGACAATCTGCTCGACGAGATCGAACTCTGTACAGGCCGCCACGAAAAGGTTATGGTCACTACACTAACAAAACGTATGGCCGAAGAGTTGAACAGCTATTTCGAACGGCTCGGAATAAGATGCCGATATATACACTCAGACGTAGACACACTCGAACGAATACAAATTCTTGACGATATGCACGCAGATGTCTTTGACGTACTAATCGGAGTGAATCTACTAAGAGAGGGTCTAGATATGCCCGAGGTTGCACTCGTTGCAATTATGGACGCCGATAAAGAGGGATTCCTCAGATCGACACGCTCGCTGACTCAGACAGCAGGACGTGCAGCCAGAAATGCCAACGGACGAGTAATTATGTATGCTGACAGAATTACTGATTCGATGAGGGCAACTATTGCCGAAACCAATCGTCGACGTTCAATTCAAATCGAATACAATAAAAGACATTCTATAACACCACGTTCGACTACTCGATCGGCTCAACTCACACTTGGTCGCACAGCCCAAAATACCGAATATCAACCATATCCAATGGCAGGTTACAACGGATTGATGGCAGCCGACACCAACAAACCATACATTACGGCAAGTGAACTCGAACAGTTGATCGAACAACGCAGAATCGCAATGGAAGATGCAGCAAAAAAACTCGATTTTATCGCAGCTGCCCAATTCAGAGATCAAATGTACGACCTGCAAGCCAAACTTAAAGATTTTAAAAAATGAACCTCGCAAGAATATTGACCCAATTTATAGATTTTTTCTATATCCGACCCATACGAAAAATCGTACCTATACAGACTTTTCGGTATGGTGTATGCGGTGGAGCAAATCTTGTTTTGGACTGGGTGTTGTACTTCATATTGTATAACTTTATCCTGAAGGAACAAATTCTGAATTTAGGTATTGTTGCCATCTCGGCACACATCGCAGCATTCATTATCGAGTTCCCAATTACATTCTACACTGGGTTCTGGCTCAATCGTAATATTGTATTCCCAGGCTCACAATTAAAACAGATACAACAACTTAAAAGGTATTTGCTCGTAGTCTGCGGTTCAATTTTACTGAACTACGTGTGTCTAAAATTGTTTGTGGAGATAGCAACAATTCCAGCCGAAATCGCAAAAATAATCACAATCTGCATCACCATCGTTTATAGTTACGTTATGCAGAAACGTTTTACATTTAAAATTAGCAAATGAGATTCTCTGATATCATCGGTCAAAACGAAATCAAACGTAAACTCGCCGAAACCGTAGACAACGGAAGAGTTAGTCACGCCCAAATCTTTACAGGTGCAAGTGGTTGGGGCACTCTGCCGTTAGCAATCGCTTATGCCCAATATCTCAACTGCACAAACAGACAAAATGGCGACTCTTGTGGAGAATGTCCATCGTGCCGACAAATTCAGCAGTTAGCACACCCTGATGTACATTTTATCTTCCCTGTCAATAAATCGCCATTGTCGTCGGCCTCAGAAAAAGAACACCCGATGAGTGACCATCTGATTGCTCCTTGGCGAGAAATCGTAACAGAAACGACAGGGTACTTTGATGAGGCTCAGTGGTATCACAAGATTCAAATCGGAAATCTGCAAGGTAATATCAATCAGCAGGATGCAAACGAAATACTGAGAAAACTATCCTATAAATCTTTCGAGTCGGAGTATAAGATTATGATTGTATGGCTTCCTGAACGAATGAAAGAGGGAACTTCAAACACATTGCTGAAAATCATTGAAGAACCCTGGGATAAGACTATCTTTCTGTTTGTCAGTGCATCACCCGAGGGTATTATCAAAACTATTCTGTCACGTACCCAATCAGTTTCACTGCACTGTATTGACGAAGAGGCACTTAGCAAAAAATTAGCATCAAAATTCTCACTCACCGATCAGGTCGCAAAACAAATATCAAGACTCAGTATGGGTGATTATATTCGAGCTGTGGGTATGATTGAATCATCACAAAGTGATGCCGAAAATCTCGAATTATTGAGACGTCTGCTCTCGTTTGCAGCAGTAAATCGCCATCTAGAACTGCTGGATTGGGTGGAAGACATTGCCGAAATAGGACGCGAAAATCAAAAAATATTCTTTCAAAATGCACTACGAGTTCTACGTGAGTGCTATATGATTAATATGAATATGCCCGAAGTGACCTATACATTCGGGGACGAATTGGAATTATGCCGAAAAATCGCACCATATATCCATAGCGAAAATTTTCAAAGCATTATAAATCAGTTTGAATCGGCTCGTTCACAAATCGTTCAGAACGGGAATCCGAAAATCATACTGAGCCATTTCGCATTACAACTTAGTAAACTTGTCTACAAAAAATGAAAGCTGTACTGCTGACAGGAGGAAATCTGGGAAATCTTGAACAATCAATGTTGCAAGCACGAGAGATGATTGCTCAACGTGTCGGACCAATTTTAGATGAATCTAAAATACACACCTCTGAAGCTTGGGGGTTCGAGAGCAGTAATCTATTTCACAATCAAGTTATTATTGTCGAGACAGAGTTGTCGCCATTGGACCTTCTCACAACAACCCAGCAAATTGAAGACGAACTCGGCCGTATCAGAAATCCCGAAATAAAAGGCTACTCATCGCGGACTATGGACATTGATATTCTCTATATCGACCACTCTGTAATCTGTAGCCGACCATTAACTGTGCCGCACCCTCTAATTTCACAACGCGAATTTGTTTTGATTCCGCTAACCGAAGTTGCTCCATACTGGATTAACCCTGTCTCCGGAAAAAACTCTCAGGAGATGCTCTCAATTCTTCGCCACAAAATAGAATAAAACAGAATGGATACATACCACAAAAAAAGCAAAGCCTCGGGCTTTGCTTTTTTTATTTTCAGTTGTGAGCTGCTACTCTCTCCAGACAGAATCGACAACAACCTTCATCGCAATCGAAGCCGATTTCGGCACTGTATAGCAACCTCTCTCTCCATAAGCATAATCTGATGTCATATATATAATTATGGTATCTCCTCTGTGAGTTCCTGGCAATGCCATATCCAATCCCGCGAGATTTCCAGCTCCGACTTTTATTCTCATTGGAGAAAAATCCATTTTTGACGTTTCAAATTTATTTGCCTCTGCATCACTCTTGATATTGCCATAAAAGTACGAGCCCAAACCAAGGTTCCCAGATGCCGAAAATCTATGACCACTATAATATATTGCTATCGAATCTTCTTGAGCAACAACCTCTCCATTTTGTGAATTGTGACGAATATGACGATATACTCCCTTTAAATCAATAAAATCAAGTTTATTCTGAATCAGAAAGTTCGTAATCGAACTCTCCTGAGACTCGAGCGTATCATCAGAATTCGAACATCCTGCCAATACAAATAGCAGCATTATAACCAGCCAACTCTTAATTTTCATCATCATTTAATCAAAAAATTCCTCTTCATTTGAAATCTCAGTTTCGGTTTCCGACTGAGTACCAAAACTTTCAAGATCACAATCAAACTTCTTTGCACCAATCGGAACAGAGAATAGATCAGATTCCGTAACGTCCAAAGATTTATCTGCGTGTACCTTTTTCAAAAATTTTGCAAAAATAGGCAATGCCATTGTAGCTCCCTCGCCTTTTGATGTCAATCTGACACTTCGATCCTCACCACCAACCCAGGCTCCAGCGACCAATCTCGGCGTTACGCCCATAAACCACGCATCAGAACCATTCTGTGAAGTTCCCGTCTTGCCTGCAACTTCACCCTTGACATCGTACATCCACCTCAAACGTCCAGCTGTACCCTTATTCACAACGTTCTGCATCATCTGAACCATCGTATAGGCAGTATGTTCGCTGATTGCATCTGCCGTACGCACCGAAAATTCCGCCAGCAGATTACCCTGACGATCCTCTATGCGTGTAACAAACATCGGTTCAGAGTAGACTCCCCTATTGGCATAGATCGTATATGCACCAACCATCTCGTAAAGAGAGAAATCGGATGTTCCCAGACACATCGCAAATACCGGATCAATATAACTACGAATACCCATCTTATGGATAAAATCAGCAACAGCTTCAGGCTGACGAGCCTGTTTCATAATCCACGCCGAGTAATTATTACGACTCTGTGCAAGACCCCACCACAATGGTTTAAGTGCTCCATCATAGACCACTTTCCCTGCCTCTTTAGGCTGCCAAGCGTCACCATTGTAAGTCTCTAAAGTTACAGGCATATTCGGCACAGGAGTACACGGATTCAAGCCAAGATGGTCTATCGCAAATGTATAGATGAAAGGTTTTATCGTTGAACCCACTTGTCGTCGGCCTTGCTTCACTGCATCATACTTGAAATATTTGAAATTAGGTCCTCCGACATAAACCTTCACATAACCATTAGACGGATCCATTGCGACAAAACCGGCCCTCATATGTCGCTTGTAGTGCAATATTGAATCACGCGGTGTCATCAGGGTATCTCTCTCGCCCCTGTAAGTAAAGACCTTCATCTTTACTTTTTCACCAAATGTCTTGATTATTTGGTCGTGAGTCAGTCCGTTTTTTTTCCACATTCGGTAACGGTCACTCTGTCGCATCGCGCTACTGATAATCTTCTCTATATCCTCCTTTTCAAGATCGTTAAACAACACACGAGTTGCCTTGACTTGTGCGTCCATTGCAGGCTGCACCTCCTTCGCCATCTGAGTATACAAGGCCTCCTCAGCATATCGCTGCATTCTTGAATCAATGGTTGTATATATCTTCAAGCCATCTCTGTAGAGGTCATAATTTGTTCCATCAGCTTTCTTGTTCTTCAGACACCAACCATACAATGGATTTTCGTCCCATTGGTTCAGTTCCTGTTTGTAGTCCCAAGCTGTTTGGTAAGCCGATTTCTCAGGTCGCTTTGCAGTCATTGTCAATCGCAACATCTCTCTGAAATATGTTGCAGTACCCTCATTGTGCGAAATCGGAGTATAGTCCAACTTTATAGGCAATTGTGACACCGAATCCTTTAACGACTTCGACAAATATCCTCGAGCCTCCATTCGCGTCAATACGACATTACGACGGGTGAGAGCCTTATCAGGGTTCAATCGCGGGCTGTATCGAGTCGGAGCCTTTACTACCCCAACCAGCATTGCAGCCTCTTCGGGTGTCAGTTCTGATGGCAGCTTATTAAAGAATATTCGTGCCGCAGATTTGATTCCGAATGCATTACTACCATACTCAACAGTATTGAAATACATTGCAATAATCTCCTCTTTGGTGTAGTTATACTCGAGCATTACGGCTGTGATCCACTCTTTGAACTTGGCAATAATCAATCTGGGATCTTCACGCGTACGATACAGATTTTTTGCCAACTGTTGGGATATCGTACTACCCCCTCCTTGTCCTTTATCACCTAACAACAGTGTTTTAACAGCTACACGAGCCAAGCCCATAAAGTCAATTCCCGAGTGGTTATAGAAACGCGTGTCCTCTGTCGCAATCAGAGCTTGAATCAAATATGGCGACAAATCGTTATAATCAACAAACGAACGATTCTGAATAAAAAAACTACCAATCAGTTTCCCATCAGCCGAATATATTTCAGTTGCGAGATTACTACGCGGATTTTCCAGTTCTTCGAATGTTGGCAGACTGCCGAACACTCCCAGACCAATTAACACGAATAACGAAAACAACAAGATGATCGGAGCAAAAAACAATCCCCAAAACCATCTGTTCAGTTTTCTATGACTTATGCCCTTAGATTTTTTCTTCATTTTAAAAATATCGGGTTATTTATTGAATGTCCAATTTGCATCTTTATATGGGAATTCAGTTTGCCAGTTTCTGAAATACACCGGAACGATGACCGTTTCGAGTTCTTCAAATATCTCGGCAGCCTTCCACGCATAAGTTTTCGTTTTGGGATTACATATCAGCAGTATCAGTTTCTGCTGGTTCAGCCCCGTAAAAATCACTGGATTTGCTTCTGCCAATTCGACTTTCGCTATGCAGTTAAGTGTTGCCGAGGAAAATCTGTTTTTCACCACACCCTTACTTGCATTCTCCCAGGAGTCGACCTCATAGTGAGCCGTATCTGCATAAAAAAGATACACGACACCTTCATTCAACAGAGTTGCTATCGAGTCTTTAACTTGCTGATCATAAACTGTTATGGTATAGCTACAATCAAAAACGCCTTTGCTGCACCCGAGAATCCCCACTGTACAGCAAAGCGTTAAGAATATCCAAGATAATTTTTGTTTCAGTCGCGTCATTTCACAAAAATAATTTTGCGAAATTACGATAATTTTTGGTCAATTTCAAAAAGTATACAACTATATATTATTATCACTTTTTCTAAAAACGTGAACCAATTGAAATCGTTATATAATTTTTCATCAATTTATTTACAGCTGAGCCCAATGCAGACTGTTGTTTATACATCAAAATTGATGATCTCGTTTCCGAGTAAATATATGCAAAATCTATATAAAAATCACGGTCTCGATAACCCATACCGAATGAAATATTCTCCTTCTGCAACTCTTTCGAATCACCAGAGAACATCGAATCATAGAATGCATAACCCATTCTCAATGAAATATTTCGAGTCAGGAATGCCTCTCCTCCGATACGGTAGTTGTTCGTAGCATTGATTCCCATTTCGATAATTTCATTATAGATTTCGTTCTTCAAATCGTAGTAATCGTGCGACATCGACATCTTATTATACCATACACGTTCGTAGTCGGCCGACAAAATCACACTCCTATCAATGGTGAACGATGTTCCCATCAGCAATCTCGACGGAGTCTGAATGTCATACTCATTCACGCTCACAGGCGTATCATTATCACACCAAGCGCCATTATTAAACGACGTCTGCATTCTCATCACATACGACTCTTCCATATGGATGAACGATGGCGAGTGATAAGATATACCAAAACGCCACTCGGGAATAGGACGGTAGATTGCTCCAACTTTGAAATTAAATCCACTACCCTCCATATCCAGATACTCGTGCAACGCCATTGAAGTAATATCACTCGTTGATTGTCCGTCAGTATTGAACTCAGAATATGTATTTCTGCTTCTGTAATCCATATTAACGGCAGCTAACGATGCTCCGACATATAACTTATTATCAAAATTTAACGAATAGGCAACACTGGTTTCGAATGTTCCACCTTTGGTTAATTGCGACATCGTTTGGGAAACTGCATTTTCAATACCGCCATAATAGTTTCCATCGACATTTTCATCTGGGTCCACAAAGTAAGATTGGTATGCCAAAATTGCAGGCCACAATGACGATTTTAAGTTATAGAACGATCTATACGCATCATTTGAACCACTGATTGCATCTTTTTTGACTCCGGTCAACTCCATTGCAAATATTTCACTCAACGAAACAGGCGAATACCCGTTGACTCTCATTCTTGAGTTATGGTCAATCGTCCTGTTCATATTGATTGCCAAAGTCGAAGCCCACAACGAATTGTGTCTGGTTCTGATCTTGTTAGGGAAAACCCACGCCATCCCTAAATTATTGAACAACAACCTATTTCTATTATCAAAACTTGAATTTGTCACCTCACCGTTTTGGTAATCGCTATTCTGACGCGAGAACATAAACGACGGAGTAATATTAAAATCGTCTTTAGTGTACATTGACAATCCAGCCGGATTAATCGCTGAAGATGAAAGATCAGCACCCAAAGAAACAAACGCACCTCCCATTGCTGCAGTTCGAGCAGTCCCCAAACTGAAATCAATTTGAGAGAATCTCAACATATCAGAAACCTGTTGAGCCTGTACCATTGTCATTGCGACAACTGCACATATGGTTACAAAAAATCTTTTCATAATTCCTAATGTTATATTATTAGTTATGTGTTATCTACGGCCTCTATTTACTCCGCCACCTGAATGTGATCCACCTCTGTTTGCTCCACCCGAATATGAACCTGTATTTCGGCTGCCACCTTGATTGAATGCACTTGATGGAGTTTGGGGAGTGTTATTTGTTGCACGAGTTTCTACTTTTGGTTGATTTTGCTTATTATTTCTTCGGCGATTGATCAACTCAGAAGTTGAATATCCCGAATTATTTACTAAATTGACATTTCGGTTTGCCTCAATCTCGCTTGAATAAGATTTGCTACGAGAAGGAGCATAAACATTATTTTGTCTACGCAACTGAGAATTAGAAATATTACCTAACGAATTCACACGACGATTTCCATAATACACCGGAGTCGAAGGTTTATGAGGTCTGTGAGGATAATTAGGTCTATAACTTGGATAATGAGGTCTGTTATATCCCGGACGGTAGTGGTAATGCGGACGATTATAGCCCCAATAGTAGTAATTAGGTGTCCACCAATACGATGAATAGTGCCACGGATTATAACAATAGCTACTCCAGTGGTTCCAATAAGGAGATCCCCACGACGAACCGATAACAACTGAAGCACCCCAATTTCCGAACATTGCAGTGACATATTTAGGTTCGACCCATACACTAGATCCGCTAATTACGATATTATAAAATGCAGGATCGTAAATCTTTGTATACCAAGAGATATCGCTATAAGACAGCATAACAGAACTTGATGGCAATCTGTAATTTGAAGATTTAAAACCTCTCAAACGACGTTCGTAAGAGTCCTCATAGTCGTATGCTACGTCAGAATCGAAATCATAATCATCATATTGTCTTGCATTTTGCACCGCAACTTCTTGAGCAAGTTGTCTTTCCGAGACGACCTGCCTACCATAATCCCATGATGCTTCACATAAGAGATCATCCACATAATCTGTTCGTGTAGTAGTACCGGTTACGACTGTACAACTTGAAATCATTGCTGCAAAGAGTGAAATCATTGCAATATTTTTTAACGTTTTCATAACAAATACTTTTTCGTTCTACAAACATTCGGGGTCAGATTTCCAAAACCTTCTTTAAATTATAACGTGAATATTGTTCAAAAATTACCCAAATAAGAAAAATAAAACATTTAAGATATATTTTAGAACATTAATCGTGTTATTTTCATAGACATAATAATTCGGTGCAATTTACGAATTATTTTATTATTGACAAAATCATATCAAGCAAAACGCATCAATCGCGATATTAGAGTGTCGTAAAGTCATAACATCAACAAAATTCATTAATAATTCAATATAATGGGTATCAAAATATTGTCACACACTGCTCTTCTCTTTAATCAATATGTTTTCATCATTCAACTTCAACAATACACTCGGAACTAAACGTATATACAAAAAAAAGCAGCCTGGATATTATCCAAGCTGCTTGAGGTGGCGGCGACCTACTCTCCCACAGGTTAATGCAGTACCAT
>CAJGBR010000017.1 GCA_904501625.1 uncultured Rikenellaceae bacterium | reverse complement strand
ACCCTCTGAAACGATGTTTCAAAGGGTTTTGCTTGATTTTGTCCTCAAAACTTTTGGACTTGGAGCGGAAAACGAGACTCGAACTCGCGACCCCAACCTTGGCAAGGTTGTGCTCTACCAACTGAGCTATTTCCGCAAAATTTCTGTCAACCATCTCCTGTTTGACGTTGCAAATGTAGCACCTTTTTCTTTATACTCCAAATTTTTTTATGATTTTTTTTACCTCTTCCAGATCTTTTTTTGTAACCCATTGAATATCAACACCTCTTCGAAACCACGTCATTTGACGCTTGGCATATCTGCGACTATTACGTTTTATCAACTCAATTGCCTGATTCTCAGTAATCTTACCATCAAAACACTCAAATAACTCACTATACCCCACCGTATTCAATGAATTTAGAAAACGAAACTCAACAAGCGATTTCACCTCGTCAATTAATCCTTCTGACACCATCATATCAACCCTACGGTTAATTCTGTCATACAACTCTTCCCGCGGAACATCAATTCCAATTTTTATAATCTCAAAGGGGCGTTGACGTCGGGCTCCTGTTCTATACGACGTATATGTTCGTCCCGTAGCCAAACAAACCTCTAACGCTCTCATCACACGATTGGGATTATCCCTATCAACCTTCTCATAATACTCAGGATCAAGTTCACGCAGTTGCTCTGTCAATGCCGATAAACCTTTGCAGTTCAATTGTTCAATCAACGACTCTCTAATCTCAGGCGGAGTAGACGGAATATCGTCCATACCATTGCAAACAATATCAACATACAGTCCAGAACCTCCGACAAGTACGGCATAATCGTGAGTCTTATGTATCTCGGCTATCGCACACAATGCCTCCTTTTCATAACACCCCGCAGTATACGAATCAGTCAATTCGTGAGTTGCAATGAGGTGGTGCGGAACTGCCGCCAACTGTTCTTCTGTCGGTGCCGCTGTTCCTATTTTCATTCCACGATAGACCTGACGCGAATCGGCATTAACAATCTCTGTCCCCAACTCTTTGGCAACTTCAATAGCAAGATCTGTCTTCCCAGATGCCGTAGGACCTACAATTGCAACAAGATATTTTTTATTTTTACATTGGGTCGTCATAGTAGTCATCTCCCTCAAAATCGGCAAAATCATCCATTGCCTCATCAAAGATTGACACATTTTCGGGATTCATCTCAGCCGAGAATTGATCGGGCGCAGCACCGTGAGCAAATGCACAATAAGGATACTCTCGTGCAGCATCAGGTTTCTTTGCCTCAGTCATTTCCAAATACATCGCACGATTCTCAAACATATCAAAGAGATATATCAGTCGGTCGTGCAATTGGTTTATCACCTGTCCGAGTGAGACACTCTCCATTGCAATCGGAGCATCTTCACTATCATTGTCTTCTCCCATATCTATAAGTGTCAGTTCGGTATGGCGTTCCCAATTCTTATCCGACACGAAAAATGAAGACATTGTCGAATCATCAAAATTCAAATCACGATTAATGAACTTATGAAGGTCCAACATATTAATATCCAATGGCACCTCATAATCACGAACGAAATTATCATCTTCGTCGCTTAACATTCTCAATGTTACTATTACTGACATAGCATTAATTTTTTATTGTTTTGCAAATGTAACTATTTTTTGCAAGAATTGTATCGTATCCACCCTATCCGGAAAATCATTTAAAGATGGCTGCTGTGCCCGACCAAACGGGATACACTTCCAAGCGGACATCGGAACAAATTCATTTACTACACACTGTATAACCGATTCATTATCATTGATAAAACATTCCAATTCATCTACCCTGTCATACTCTATCCATCGCAGTTCTCCCATCGGCAATTCTGACGAAAAACCCTCGTTCATCACAAAAAAATTGCCAGCACAAAATTCTGCCTCACAAACCGATAGTCGTGCAACGTGTCTTTTCACTATACGTTGATACTCTGGGGAATCAATCTCATAGCGATTAAACACATCAATTAGCCGATTAAGATCATATCCTCGCGGGATAAAAATGTTGGTCACGTTGCGACACCCTAATCCAAAATAAGCAAACACATCATCTACCAATGCTTCAAGTTGTTCGGACGACTCCTCACCCGAGAGCAATGCCACGCTTGTCCGATGCGAACGAATCAAATGAGGTTTATTACTCCAGGTTTTCATCAATTCATCTGCAACCGCATCACTACCCATAAACAACAGCACATCTGCACTGTTATCAATACTATCAACTATATCGATTTTTGCATTAAGTTCCTCGTTCATCAATTTTGCAACAAAACTCATCAACACCCTATCCCGACTCGAAGGCTTCAGCAGAGTTCTCTCCCCGACTAGCACCGAACAAAACAAATCAAAAAATCCCACCAAAGGAATATTTCCTGCCGTTACGACCATCGTGGTCAATCGGGCAGGCTGTGATAAATCACCATACTCACAGAGCCAATTGCTCAATTTTTGCCAATCAAGAAACTCATCAACAACTCCCCTGACTGCACGCCTAATGCTCTTTTCCGAGAACCATTCATTCTGTTCTATAGCAGAAACAATCAGCTCATTATCAATACATTCAAGCCGTTTAGAAAGTCTCTCTATGCTATTTTTATCAATCATTTGCGGTTATTATTTTTTGCTAAGATAACAATTCTTAACAAAAATTTTTAATTTTACACCTCAGATATTAACAATAAAAAAGACAAATCACTTATGACTAAATATTTAGCCCTTATTCCGGCACGATATGCTTCGACCCGATTTCCCGCAAAACCATTGGCTGACATTCTCGGCAAACCTATGATTCAACACGTCTATGAACGTGCGACACAGGTGTTCGACAACTGCTATGTAGCAACAGACGACGACCGAATTGCCAATGCAATCAAAATGTTTGGTGGTAATGTTGTAATGACATCAACCGAACATCGCAGCGGAACAGACCGTTGTCGCGAAGCTTTAGAGATTATCTCAGCACAAACAGGTACAACATTCGATGTTGTAGTAAACATTCAGGGAGATGAACCTTACATTCAAACAGAACAACTGAAATTAATAAAAAGTTGCTTTAACGATTTGACTACCGAAATTGCTACACTCGTAAAACCATTCTCTGATGATGAAGACATCTTTAATCCGAATCTTCCAAAAGTTGTACTCAATGCACATAGCGAAGCTATATATTTCAGCCGATCACCGATTCCATTTTTAAGAAATCTACAAAAAGAGGAGTGGCAAAAAAATCACAAATACTTGAAACACATTGGATTATATGCTTATCGTTCAGATATTCTCAAACAGATAACATCACTACCTGTTGGCAATCTCGAAAAACTTGAATCACTGGAACAACTCCGCTGGCTCGAAAACGGATACAACATCAAAGTCGCTGAGACACAATTCGAAAGTTACGCAATAGACACACCCGAAGACCTTGAACGATTGCTCAAAGTTTTACAAAAGACAATAAAATAATTGCTATAAAAGAATCAGACTTGCAGCCATTAGAACCATACCAATGATTACACCGAGTATGGATAGGTGGTGTTGTCCATACTCTTCGGCTGACGGCAACAACTCGTCTATCGATATGTAGACCATAATTCCGGCCACTACGGCAAAAACCACATTCAATAGCGTCTGAGTCATCATCGGCATCAGTATCAACCAGGCTGCCAATGCTCCAACAGGCTCGGAAAGTCCCGAAAGAAACGAGTATTTAAATGCCTTGGCACGACTATTTGTTGCAAAATATATCGGCACCGCCACAGCAATACCTTCAGGAATATTGTGAATTGCTACGGCAATGGCAATCGGAACCCCTACGGTCGTATCTGACATCGTTGCCATAAATGTCGCAACACCCTCGGGAAAGTTGTGAACCCCAATAGCAATGGCTGTAACGATACCAGCCTTCACCATCTTTTGACTTGCAGGCAACTTATGATCCATCAATTCAACAGATCTCATTTCGTGAGGATTCTCTCGTTCAGGCACAATCCTGTCTATGAGTGCTGCGAGTGCGATTCCTGCAAAAAACGAAACTGCACACCAAAGTTGACCTTTGTCCTCACCGAATATCTCGATAAACTCGAATCGTGCGTCACTGAGCAACTCGGCAAACGAAACATACAACATAACTCCGGCAGAAAGTCCCAGCGTAAAAGAGAGGAACTTTCTGTCGGTATGATGTGCAAAAAAGGCAATAGCACTACCAATCCCCGTAGCTAGACCGGCTCCCAAAGTCAGTGCAAATGCCAATATAACCTGTTCAGACACGCTATCTAATTGGTCTTGAATTTATATTCAATTTTTCGGAGTTCATCGTTGGCCTTTGTAATTTTTCCCTCCATCGACGCCTTAAATTTTTCGATCTTTGCGAGCAGCTCGGCATCTCCAGTAGCCATCATCTGAACAGCTAAAATCGCAGCATTCTTTGCTCCATCAAGAGCTACGGTTGCAACCGGAATCCCAGATGGCATCTGCAAAATAGAGAGAATACTGTCCCAACCATCTATCGAATTTGACGACTTTATGGGCACTCCGACTACAGGACACGGTGTCATAGCTGCAATAACGCCAGGCAAATGTGCCGCACCACCTGCTCCGGCGATAACTACCTTAATACCACGTTTGTGTGCATTCTTTGCAAAATCCATAACCATATCAGGAGTTCTGTGTGCAGACAATGCATTAATCTCAAACGGAATTTCCATCTCATCCAAAAACTCGGCAGCAGCACTCATTACCTTTAAATCAGAGGTACTACCCATAATAATACTTACCAAAGGTTTCATAATGTACATAATTTTATTTACCTTTGCAAAGGTAAACATTTTTTTAAAACACTGAATATGGAGTGTATAAAACTTAATGACAAAACATTCCGCAAGGTGCTTGCCAAAGAGCAAATTATTGAAAAAATAACTACTCTTACCAAGCGAATGAATGAAGATTATGCCCACTGCGAACAACCACCGATTGTCATCGGTATGCTCAATGGTGCATTTATGTTTTGTTCAGAGTTGACCCAACGTTTTACCTTTGATTGTGTCATCACGTTCGTCAAGATGCAGTCTTACATCGGCACTGAAAGTTCAGGCAATGTCTGCAAACTCATCGGACTCGAACACAACATTTCAGAACGAGACGTAATTATCGTTGAGGACATCGTTGAAACGGGAACTACAATAAACGAAGCTTGGCAAATGTTACAAAAACATAATCCACGTTCGCTGAAGGTTGCCACAATGATGTTCAAACCCGAAGCATACAAATATGATGTTCCGATAGAATACTACGCAATGAATATTCCGGGAGATTTCATTATTGGATGTGGTCTTGATATTGACGGACTCGGAAGAAACTACCCTGACGTTTATGCTTTAGTGGAAGATTAATGAAACTTGACAATATTGACATTCTTGACAACGGCCGCAAATTGCCATTAGTAGAGGATTTCTACACCATTCAGGGAGAAGGTCGCCATACCGGTAAACCAGCATACTTCATTCGTCTTGGAGGTTGTGATGTTGGTTGCAGCTGGTGTGATGCTAAAATGACCTGGAACCCCAAACTATACCCACCCGTAGAGGTCGATCTGATTGTTCAGCGTGCCTTAGAATTCGCCGCACGTTCAATTGTTATCACAGGTGGCGAACCTGCGCTATATCCTCTTGATTATCTAACAGAAAGACTCCATTCTGAAGGGCTCGAAATTTTCCTCGAAACCTCTGGATCAAGTCCATTGTCGGGAATGTTCGACTGGATATGCCTCTCGCCCAAACGCAAACTTGGTCCGCTAGAGAAGAATCTGCAACGTGCCGACGAATTGAAGGTTATTATCCAAGATGAAAGCGATTTCGAGTGGGCTGAGCATAATGCTCGATTTGTAAAAAAAAGCTGTCTGCTCTATCTCCAACCAGAATGGAGCAGATATAATGCGATGATTCACAAAATTGTCGAATATGTCAAAGCAAATCCTCAGTGGAACATTTCGCTTCAATCGCATAAATTTATGAGAATACCTTAACCCTCTCATCGCCAAATGTCAGAATTAAACAAAAAAAATTTGTTTCCAACGTGGTGGGACATCTTGATGGGAGGATGGCTGTTTGTATTGGCAATGGCAGGTTGCTCGACAATACTAAAATATATCGGACAGACATTCAATATAGACTCGGATGCATTGGGTGCAATATCGTACATAGTATCCTTTCTTATTGCAATAATCTTGTTTTACATATATCGCAGATTCCGCTCGGGAAAACAGCCCGCATTGCGAACAATATCCCGGCATAAAGCTACACCACAACTTTTACTGGGAACATTTTTACTTCTCACAAGCATCGGAATAGTCTCAGAGCCACTTATGTCGTTGTTGCCAAAGGAGTATTTCACCAGAATCGACCAATCATTAAATAGTTCGTATGGTGCAATCATCACGATTATCGTAGCTCCGATTTTTGAAGAATATTTCTTCAGAGGAATGATTCAGCAATCACTGGTACAACGCTATGGTTCGCTTGTGGGAGTATTGCTTGCCGCAGCACTTTTTGGCATCATACACTTTAATCCCGTACAAATCGGAGGCGCATTTCTGGGAGGTATCGCAATCGGTTATGTCTATAATCGCACACAATCACTAAGTGCAGCCATATTCATTCACTCATTGAACAATGCCTTATCATTCCTAATAGCTACACTGCTCGGAGGCTCCGCAGTCACCCTAAAAGAGATTCTCGGCGGAAATCATCAAACCATCTACCACATCACATATGCAATATCGGTGACAGTCTGCGTTTCATCATTTTGGATCATAATATCAAAACTAAGAAAAAAATAATAATAGCGACTTTTATTTCGTTATTATTCGTATATTTGTAAGTTTTTCTCAGTGTAGTTATGAATTGTATTAAAGTTGCATATATAGTGATACTGGTCGCATTCTCCGCAATCGGCAGTTCTTGTCTACGCAAAGATGTACAACAAGACAATTCAATCGGAGTCCTCGCCCGTGTCGGTGACCAACGGCTCGTTATCGAAGACCTCGAAGGTGTGTTCTATGAGGGAATTACTAAAGAGGACAGCATAAAATTGTTGTCAACAATAGTCGAGTCGTGGATTAATAAACAACTGAAAATCCAACACGCCAAAACTATCAAAATTGATAAAACCAACGACATCGAGAAAAAAGTTGCCGAATATCGCAACCTACTACTGATTCACCAATGCGAACAAGAATACATTAACCAACACGTCGACACATTGGTAACAGACTCTCAAATAGAGTTTTACTATCAAAATAGTGATATTAAATTTATGTTATTCTCGCCGATAGTGAAGTGTTGTTTACTGAAGTTTCCTATTGATTTCAGACAAGGAAGAAAATTGGGCGAATTGCTGAAATCAAAACGAGAAAACGACTGGCTCGATTTGGTGGATATGGCAGATAAAAATAATCTGACCCTCGAGAAATTCGATTCCTGGACAGAGGTCAGTTACCTGAAATCACTGCTTCCGAAAGATGCAGACTTGTCGGCTCTCGGAGAATTTGCAGGTAAGAAAAAAAATGTAATGGAAATCACGGACAAACGTTACAAATATCTGATCCGGATCGACCAATTCATTGATGCAGGAAACAAGCAGCCTCTTGAACAGGTGCGTTCGGTTATCCGAAAAATGATAATTCACCAACGTAGTCAAAACGAAATTAAATTTATGGAGGACAGCCTCTTGTCGACAGCCCGAAAAGACGGAGCCATATTTATCAATGTCGAACTGAAAAAGAATGCGTCCGAAAATTCAGATAATACGAAAAAATAAATTATATGAAAAAACTCATCTTATTGGTATCAATGATTTTAGCATTAGGGACAATGCCAAAATCAATGTTTGCACAGGAAAATAAAGTTATGGCCGAAAAGGTTATTGCAGTCGTTGGTAATTCGGCTATTCTATATACCGACTTGTTGCAAGCCGTTGACCAGATTCGTTCACAACAAATGCAGAACCGATATACTCCGGACGTCGACCCTACAAGTGAAGCATTAGAATTGTTATTGATGCAGAAACTGCTTGCAAATCAGGCACGTCTCGATTCACTGCCCACCAATTCGGCAGCAATATCGGTAAGTGTTGACCAACGCATCAATGAACTTGTCAAAAGATTAGGTTCTGTTGCAAAACTCGAAGCAATGTTCAACAAACCTATTTTTCTTATCAAATCAGATTTGCAAACCCAATTCGAAGACATATCTTTAGCAGAAGCTATGAGAGATGAGGTCGAATCAAAGGTAACAATCACGCCATCTGAAGTAGAACGTTTTTTCAAAGACTTCGATAAAGAAAAACTTCCGATTGTTCCTGAACAATACTGCTATTCGCACATCATCATATATCCTCCGGCACAGAAAGAGGCTCAACTTCGCACACGAGAACGCCTGCTCGAACTCAGACAACGGGTCATCAATGGCGAAACTTTTTCAACACTCGCACGTCTATACTCTGAAGATGAAAGCACCCGAAATCGTGGAGGTGAACTAGGTTGGAGCAACCCGAATCAATATGTCGAAAATTTTGCATCGGCATTGTTGAAACTTAAACCAGGACAAGTTTCACCGGTTGTAGAGACTGAATATGGATTCCACATCATTCAACTTATCGACAAAAAAGGCGATTCATACAATTGTCGCCACATTCTGATGAAACCTTCATACTCGAGTGAAGAAATGGCTCGTTCGACAGAATTGCTCGATTCAATTTCAAGCCTTATCAAATGTGATAGTCTGTCGTTTATCGAAGCCGCATTTAAATTCTCTGAAGACAAATTGTCTAAAATGAATGGAGGTCAAGCATCTAATCATAGTCTGCTCAAAGCTCAACACATCAACAATGCAAAAGCCGCATCTATCAAATTCTTCAAAGAAGAACTTGGAAACGATTACTATGCAATCAAGGATATGAAAGAGGGCGATATCTCAAAACCATTTGAAACATCTGATCTACAAGGCAATATTCTGACTAAAATCATTCGTCTGGACAAAATCATTCCTCAACACTCAGCAGCTATGAACGAAGATTATATTCGCATTGAAGAGGTTGCCCTGCAAAACAAAATAGATAAAGTCTTCACAGAATGGTTAGAAGATAGAATTAAAGAGATGTATATCCGCATTGTTCCGGAATACAGAAATCTGAAATTCAGATACAAAGGTTGGGTTAAATAACATTGTATTCCGCAATAGCAATGCGTAAAGTTGGATTTTTTTTCATATTGACGATATTGCTGACATCGACAATCGGATTGTCCGTTGCCAGATTTCAGCAGCCTGAATTGCACAACGATTCTACTCAGAGAAAAACTATAGTCGATTTTGAGGCAGACTTGATGCGTCCGATTAAGGTTGCTGATTCATCTGCAATTCTGTTGGTCGGGAATGTCATCTTCGAACATAACCAATCGACAATCACCTGTGACAGTGCCATTCGTTTCGGCGAAAAACTGATGAAATGTTATGGCAATGTTGTTGTCAACAAAGCAACTACATATATCTATGGCGATAGTGCTGAGTATAGTGGGATCTCAAATGTTGCAAAAATATTCTCTCCGCTTATCAAAATGGTCGATAAAGATGTAACTATGTATTGCTATAATCTGAGTTTCAATACTTTGACCAACATAGGACGTTTCTTTGGCACAGCTACGATCTCTCAACGTGACAACCTTATGGAGGCTCAATCAGGATTCTATAATACCGAAACTAAGGTACTAACCTTCAGAGGCAATGTCCAAATGGAGAATCCCGACTATAAAATCTGTACCGACTCGATGACATATAACACCGAAACTCAGGTTACGAACTTTTTTACTCGGGCTCACATCTGGTCAAAAGATAGCAATTTTCTCTCTGCACGCAGGGGAATCTACTACCGCACCAAGGACCTTTACGATTTCTTCGATGATTCGTACATCTGCACCAAAAATCAGGAAATCTGGGCCGATAGTATGGTTTATAATGCTCGCGAAGAGGAGTCTGCTCTATCTAAAAATGTTCAGATTTATGACTCTCTCTACCAATCTTTGCTATTCGGCGACTTAGGTCGATACTGGGGCAAAACATCTAAGGCATTTATGACTCAGAATCCCTCAATGATTATTATAGATCGCCGACAAGTTCGTGATGCAGAGAAACTTGACTCTATATACTTCAGATACGACTCGTTGTATGTTAAGGCTGATACGATGTTTATGTTTATGGTGCAGTATAAAGATGCAATCTTTGTCGAAGATTCACTCAAAGATGATATAGTACCTGAGGCCTTTGGAGATCCGATAGACGAAGAGAAACCCGAGATGTCAGAAACTTCAAACCAAGAGGATATTGATAATTCGGTAACAGCTGATTCGACATCCGTATCCGTTCCCGATTCGTTGCCCGTAGAAAAGGTGCTTACTGCTAAGGATCTCAAAAAAATTGAAAAAGAAAGAAAACGTCTCGAGAAAAAAGAACGTCGTGAAGCTAAACAATTGGCACGCCGTAAGATAATCGAAGAGAAAGCAAAAATCAAAGCCGAAAAAATCAAAATTCGCAATGAAAAAAGGCTGGCCCGAAAAGCTAAGAAAAACAATAAGCCAACGATTGAAGATGTAGTTCCAGAACATCTGCTGGCTCCAGATACCGTAGAGAATGCCCCCATAGCAGTAGTCAAAGATGAAATCGAAGACCTAAATGAGATTCCTCAAGATAGTATGGTGAGACTATTCAAGGCATATTTCAATGTGAGAACATTTAGAAGCGATTTCCAATCTCGATGTGACTCGCTTGTCGGATACTTCACGGACTCAACTATGAGAATGTTCAAAGACCCTGTTATATGGAGTGGCGAAAATCAAATCTCAGCAGAACGCATAGATATATTCTCTAAGAACAATCACCTGGACAAGATGATTTTCGATGTCGATCCGATGATGATTGAACAAGTTAACGACTCACTCTACAACCAGATTACGGGCAAATATATGGAGGCTCATTTCAAGAATAATGATGTGAAGACTCTGTATGTTGACGGGAATGCACAGACCTATTACTACCTCGAGGAGGGTGATTCTACGGAAGCCACCGAAGTTATCGGATTCCTTGTAGCAGACTGCTCGAATATCCGATTCGATTTTGAGGACAATTCGATCTACGAAATCGTTTGGATCGGCAATCCGGTATACTCAATCTACCCGATGGACAAGATTCCTGAAACGCAACCTCAAACTATGAAAAACTTCAAATGGAGAGGTCAGGAACGTCCAAAAGATAAAAACGAGGTATTCACACGAACTATTCGAGAAAGCAATCGCAAGTATGTTCACACTCTCGAACAACCGAAATTTCCAATTACAGAAGCAATAAATCGCCACAAGGAACAATTATTGAGAGTAAATTCGTGGACCGATCATAATCCATCTTACTAAATAGTAACTTGTGCTGTGAGATAAATTTATAAGATTATGTCATTAAGATTATTTTTAGTACTATTTTTCACCTCGGTTATGAGCCTTGTATCCTATGGGCAACAGGTTCGTTTTGAGGTCATTAATACTCCTGAGGTTGTTGCCGTAGGTGAAGTTTTTCGCATAGAGTTCAATGTGAACACAACCAAACCCGACAAATTTACACCTCCGAAATTCAAGGGCATCAACGTAATAGCCGGCCCATCTGAATTTAAAAGTACAGAAATCATCAACGGCAATCGTACCGATCAATATTCGTTCGTATATGTTGTTTCTATCGACTCGGCAGGTACATACACGATACCTCCTGCTGAGATTTCATTTGATGGCAAATCGTATAAAACAAAAGAATTCAAAATTAAGGCAATAGTCGAATCAAACAATAATCAACAACGTCAGAGTCAGGAAACCTCTCAAAACCGAAATAATCAGAAAAAAACTATTTCATCAGACGATGTTGTGTTCAGACTTATTCCGTCAAAGAGCACTGTCTATCGAGGTGAACCGATAATTGTTTCGATAAAACTCTATACGCGAGTACCTCTGAGTGGAATCAATGGTGTAAAACTCGCCGCATTCAATGGTTTCTGGACTCAAAGAATTGATGATGCAACTGAAACAGAATGGGTACGTGAAACATTCAATGGCAAAATCTACAACTCAGCTACAGTTGCACAATATCTGCTCTACCCACAAAATGCCGGAAAAATAGAGATTGAACAATGTGCGATCAACGTCGTAGTACAGAAAGAGGTAGAACGTAGTCGTACACAATCGATATTCGATATGTTTGATATGCCGATGTACGAAACATACCAACTACCTCTGAAAACCAAACCCGTAACTATTACCGTTAAAGAACTACCCGCAGGAGCTCCCGCAGGATTCAACGGAGCCGTAGGTCAGTTCTCAATCAGTGCAGATATCAACCCTCACAGTATGTCGGCCAATAGTGCCGGGACTTATACTCTGAAATTGTCAGGCACAGGTAATATGTCTACAATTCAAGCACCGAAAATTGAGTTTCCTCAAACATTCGAAGTCTATAATGCCAAAGTCGTAGACAAACTGCAGAACTCGTTAGGTGGAACTTCAGGAACAAAACATTTCGAGTATCCGTTTATTCCACGTGCAGAGGGCGATTACACAATTGCTCCATTCAAGTTCTCATATTTCGACACTGCCAAAAATAAATATGTAACACTCTCAACCGAATCGTTTGATCTGAAGATTACGGCAGATCTATCTTCAACCGAACGTTCGTCCGGTTTGGTATCAGGCATCTCTAAAGAGGATCTGAAAATTTTAGGTGAAGACATCAGATACATAAATACGGCACCACTTCGACTGATGCCAAAGGGATATTTTTTTGTCGGCACGGTATGGTATTTCGTAATACTCGCATTAATAATTTTAGCCTTTGTAGTTACTGTTATCATAATACAAAGAACTATCAAGATGCGTGGCAATCAATCCCTTATGAAGGGACGTGCTGCCGGCAAACGTGCATTGAAACGATTCAAAAAGGCCGAATCTGATATGACTGCTGGAAATGAAAAAGAGTTTTATGCTGAAATGTTACGTGCATTATGGGGGTATATCAGTGACAAGCTGGACATTCCGCAATCACAATTGACTAAAGAAAATATTCTTGAAAAAATGACTAATAAGGGTATCTCTAACGAACTTGGCAGCGAATATATGAATGTCATCTCGGAATGTGAATTCGCACAATACGCTCCTGTTCAGTCAAGTATAATGAGAGAACTATTCGATCGCAGTTCAAAACTCATCGTCGAAATCGAATCTAAAATAACGACCAAAAAATAGCTAATTATGAAAAAATCATTGTTAATCACATTATTTATGGTTCTGACACTTTCGGGGTTCTCTCAGAACTTTGACGAGTTGTGGTCGCAAGGAAATAAAGCCTATGCCGAAGGTCGTTATCAAGATGCTGCAATTGCCTACGATTCAATTATACGTAGTGGAAACCAGAGTGCAATGTTGTATTACAACCTCGGAAATAGTTATTTTAAACTCGGCAAGATCGGACTTGCCTTGGTAAATTACTACCGAGCAGAAGGCCTTGCTCCTGATAATCAAGATATTAAATACAACATTAACATCGCATCTACTTATGTTCAAGATAAGATTGAACACGTGCCTGAATTTTTTCTCAATAAGTGGATTCGCTCAATTCAAACGATGTTAAATTCCAATCTTTGGGCAGCAATCAGTCTGATTTCACTGACAGTTGCCCTGTTGGGAACTCTGATTTATTTGTTCAGTCAAAGAATCGGCCTAAGAAAAACAGGATTTTTTGCAGGAATTATCTGTCTGATTCTTTTTGCCATATCGCTGAGTTTCGCTGCAAAAATCCGTTCGGAGATAGTTAAACCAACACGTGCAGTCATCATCAATTCGGCAGTAGCAATCAAAGCTTCGCCCGATAATGGTAGTAAAGATGTCTTCGTGCTGCACGAAGGTACATTGGTGAATATAGTCCGAAACGTTGGAAAATGGAGTGAAATCGTTATTGCTGACGGAAACAAAGGTTGGCTGAACTCTGCAACAATTCAGTTGATAGATTAGCGTTATGTCAAAATTATTAGACAACGTTGTGGGCGAATTATCGCGATTGCCAGGCATCGGAAATCGTACAGCTCTTCGACTAGCTATGCACATTCTGCAATCGCCAAAATACGAAGCCGATGCACTTGCAGAATCTATATCTCGTTTCAGAAATGATGTCAAATATTGTAGCCGATGCAATAATATTTCTGACTCAGATTTGTGTCCCATTTGTTGCGATGAACGACGAGACCGCTCAGTTGTATGTGTAGTCGAGCAAGTCAAAGATGTCATTTCAATCGAAAATACGGGCCAATACAATGGTGTCTATCACGTTTTGGGAGGAGTTATCTCTCCGATGCAGGGTATTGCTCCATCAGACCTCAAGATCAATCTATTGATTGAAAATGTGCGACAAGGCGGAATTGAAGAGATTATACTGGCACTGGACACGACAATCGAAGGCGAAACAACAGCCTACTTTATCAAAAAGAAACTTGAAGAATTTCCCCAAGTCAAAATCAGTGTAATAGCACGCGGTATCGGATTTGGAGATCAACTTGATTACGCCGACCAGATGACCATTACCCACGCACTGCAAAATCGCCGTCCGATGAAGTAATCATCTATAGTGACATAGTTACACTCACCCGAGATAATGGTCCTCCGAGAGGTGGTGCAAGTTTCGACACTTTAACTTCAGCTGTTTTTAATCTGTCTGTGTATGTAGCTGAGAGTGCCTCCAAAATTCGGTGTGCAACATTCTCAAGGATTCTCGACGGAATAACCATCTGTCTGGCTACCAATTCATATACCTCAAGATAGTTTACAGTTTTTGAAATATCATCATTATATGCAGCCTCCTCAACCTCAACAGTCATCTTTAGATTAACAATAAATCGGTTTCCAACCTTCTGTTCGAGGTCATAACAACCGTGTGATGCATAGAACTCCATATCTTCGAGTTCAATTTTTGCCAACTCCATAACACCAAATAATTTGCTGCAAATATACTCAAAGAGCCCTTTAATTACAAATCCGAGAGGAGTTTAATATTCGGCACAAAATTTGCAAAAATCAATCTGTGACGAAATAACTAATTATTAAACTCTATGAAACGATTAATTTTTACACTCGCAGCAATTGTGTCAGGGATGACTGTTTCGGCTCAGGTGGCAAACACTACACAATCACACCAAGTCCTCGAAAACAAACTTATGCAGAGTATCGAACACCGATTCAGTGAACCATCTACACCAAGATTTGTATTCGTTGACCGCCAAATGAAATATGCATTGGGTATGGGTGGCAGCATTCGTCTGACAAGTTCTTTCGGATTCGGCAAGATTATACCACAAACTCCGGCATACAGTTTCATTCCGGCACAGATTCAAACTGGAGATATTCCATTGACCAAATCTCAATACCTTATGTCTGCAAATACCTCTCAGATATTCTTTAAACTCGTAGGTCATAATCCGATACTTCGTGATTTTACCACGTTTATATCTATGAACTTCACAGGGGGACGTTCGGGTAATGCACCACAACTAAGACAAGCATATGTTGCCTTCCGTGGAATAACCGCAGGCCGTGCCTGGAGTGCATTCAACGACCTGGCTGCAGTGACTCCGACCATCGATTTCCAAGGTCCAAACGGAGCCTCTCAGTTGCTGAACTATCAAATCAGATACACGATGAACCTCGGCCAACGCTGGCAACTGGCCGTATCTGCCGAAATGCCTTCAATCGAAGCTCGATATAGTGACAATTCTCAGCAACTCGACCAGAGTATTCCAGACTTTGTACTCTTTGGACAATATCACTGGAATCAGGGTCGCAACCACATTCGTTTGTCCGGGTTGATGCGTAATATGAACTACCACGACAACATTGCCGACAAAAACCGAATCAATACAGGTTGGGCAATACAACTCAGCGGGCTGGCAAACATTACACCTGCTCTGACTGCCTTTTGGCAAGCAACCTATGGAAAAGGATTCAGTTCATATATCAATGACCTGAGTATGTTGAATCTGGATATGGTCCCGAATAACAATACTCCCGGCAAGATGCAATCCCTCAAATCGTGGGCCGGTTATGCAGGGCTGAAAATGGAATTCTCACCCAGAGTATTCTGCTCAGTAACATACAGCCAGGCCAAAGTCTATTCTGAAGATAGTTTCTTCGTAGACGAAATGTACAAAACAGGCCAATACATCGCAGCAAATATCTTTTGGAACTTGACAGAGAATTGTCATCTTGGTGCCGAATACCTTATGGGTAAACGTACAAATATGAACAAAGATGATCGCAGTGCCAATCGTGTAAATATACTTGTTCAATATAATTTCTAATAAAATTCTTTCCTGCAGAAAAATCGGAGAGATATACAACTTTTTATGCTCTCCGATTTCTTTTTTTTCAAGAAATGAGATACAAATTCTCTAATAATTTTGTATCTTTGTATAACCTTAAACTCAAAATATTATGAAGAAATATCGTTGTACAATATGTGGTTACATCCACGAAGGCGAATTAACAGCCGACTTTGTATGTCCTAAATGTAAAAAAGCGGCCTCTTTCTTTGAAGAACTGAAAGAAGAAAAAAACGTTCAGAATATCTATGCTGGTACAAAAACCGAGAAAAATCTGAAAGAAGCATTCGCAGGTGAAAGTCAAGCACGCAATAAATACACATACTTCGCTGAGGTAGCACGCAGAGAAGGTTATGAACAACTTGCAGAAATATTCCTACAAACAGCCCGCAATGAACAAGAACACGCTCGTTTGTGGTTTGAAGCACTCGGTGAAATCGGAGGTACTGCAGCCAATCTGCTGCACGCAGCCGAAGGCGAAAACTATGAATGGACTGATATGTACAGCCGCTTCGCAAAAGATGCAGAAGACGAGGGATTCGCTGAACTTGCTGAACGTTTCCGCAAAGTTGCTGCCATCGAAAAACAACACGAAGAGAGATATCGCAAACTGCTCAACAACGTGGAAATGAAACAAGTTTTCGAAAAAGGTGAACAAGTTATGTGGGAATGTCGCGTATGCGGACACATCGTTGTCGGCAATAAGGCTCCGGAAGTTTGCCCCGTATGCAAATATTCTCAAAGCTATTTCGAAGTACGAAAGGAAAATTATTAATTTTTTTAATAATACAGAATATGTTAAGTCAGAAATTGCACGATGCTATAAATGCACAAATCAATGCCGAATTGTGGTCGGCATACCTCTACCTTTCAATGTCAATGGATGCTGAAGCTAAAGGCTACAAAGGTGTAGCAAACTGGTTTTATATTCAGTTCCGCGAAGAACAAGACCACGCACGCATTTTTATGAACTATCTGAATTCACGCGATGCAAAGGTCGAATTGAAACCTATTGAAGAGGTTCGTTCATCTTGGGATTCTGTTCTGGATATGTTCAAACAGACTCTCGAACACGAAAAGAAGGTTACGTCATTAATCAATAATCTGGCTGCCATCGCTAAAGAAGATAACGATTTTGCATCAATCAACCGCCTGGTTTGGTTCATTGACGAACAGGTAGAAGAAGAGGAATCTGCTCGCGAAATGATCTCAGCTCTCGAAGCAGTTGAATGCAACAAATATGGTATGTATATGCTTGATAAAGAAATGGCTACACGTGTTTATGCAGCTCCGTCACCTTTGACTACAGCTGAATAACCATTCCTCTTACCATAATAAAATACCCTCGTCAAATTCGACGAGGGTATTTTATTATATTCCATCTTTATTTAGATTTCCCAATAGATAATCGGTTATATACTGTTTTGAAAATTCACGCAAATTGCGTCCTGTTTCGCGAATATTTCCACCAGATAATTCATCATATTTATCTATTATCCGGCTCAATACTCCGCACTCGATATCGAACATACGGGAAAGTGACTCCAATGGCACTAACCCCGTTGGAATATCCTCTGTTAAGTATCTCTCTTGTGGGACTGAATTGCTCTGATAAGTCGGAGTTCGACCAATAGCATCACACAACGATTCACCCTCAATTCGTTCTACACCATATGTTATATCAAGCCAATGTTGTGCTGAAAACACACAACTATTCATATAATCAATAAACGACTTTCTGATCTTTCTCAATTCGTAGATCTCGTCAGGATGTTCAGACTCTAACGCACGCAACCCAGCAATCAAACGTGCCCATACATTCTCGCGACTATTTTCTCTCAAACCAAATGTCTGAATTCCAAGTCTGTCGGCAATCTTTAATCTCACCTGGTCAATCTCTTCGAGTACATCTCCCACCTCAGGGCGATGTGCTATTCCATCGACATAGAATGAGAATGGCTGCCCCTTAGCAGCATACTGAACAATACGATCGTAATTCATTATATAGGTCGCACAATGAAATATTGCACCTATATTGTTCAGTGACGTCAGAGCCGGCACTGTTGATAACGATGTTTGCGGAAAAAGCTCTTGAATCAATTTCACCTGCTCTAAGGTGAAATGCCCCTCCAAAGAGGAGAGCCACGTACGTTTACGCCGTTTTATATAGGCAGTCCCAGCCTTGGGGGCCTTGCACGAATAGGGACACGTCGAAAAACAGACAATAGGATAATTCGGACCCAATGTCTGCCATAAATAAGGAGTTGCCACAGACCGCGACGGAGATAGTATAATCGGAATATTACGAGCTACTATATTGGCATCTCTCAAAGCCTCAACCGATTCCTGATGATATATCGACGGCAATGTAATAATTACCAAATCAACATCTGACACAAACGCAGTCAAATCATCAGTAACACGACTCTGTCCACTCAGCGGGATAAAACGACTCTGCTCGTGATTCATATTTTCCGGGCGTTCGAGAAATATTCCCCCCTGAGCCACGATTGCACTCAACACTTCAGCTCCGTGGTGTGAGTTGCGGGTATACCCTATAACATCGTAACCTCGACCCAGCAAATCGGCAAAATATGCTCTACCACTTTGTGAACTTAACCCGTAAATTCCTATTTTCATATTTATCACGATCAGTTTAAATTACAAATAATCCTGATACGAATTAACATAGAACCGTTGGACACGTTTGGTTATATTACACATCACCTCATATCCGATTGTTCCGAGATCTTGAGCCATATCGTCAGCCGTATAGACCAAATCTCCGTTTTTACCCAACAGAGTTACACTCATACCCATACATACATTCGGAATATCGGTCACATCAATCAATGTCTGATCCATACAGATTCGACCCACAATCGGAGCTTGATGTCCATTTATCATCACAAATCCCTTATCAGCCAGAAGGCGACTCAAACCATCGGCATATCCTGTTGCAACAGTTGCAATGATTGAATCTCGTTTCACCTCAAAACTACGACCATATCCGATGAATTCACCCTTCGCAACAGGTTTAACCATTGATATAACACTCTTCCAGGTGAGTGCTGGAGCAATACCCTGAGGAAGTGGATTCGAATAATCAGGTTTCAGTCCATAAAGAACTATACCTAATCTGACTATTCGACCTATAGTGTCATAATACTCGGTATTATCAATATATGACAAGCCTCCGGCCGAATTGCAACAATGAACATATGGTAGCTTCAAATCGGCAACTCGGTCGGCTAACAACTTAAATTTTTCTATCTGATTTCTTGTGAAAATTTTGTCCTCCTCATCTGAACTATCTGCCACACACAGATGCGTAAAGATTCCATTAAGATCGAGTCGTTCGGCATAGGTACGAATCATCTGTTCACAATGATTCAGATTATTTGCATTAATGCCGATACGATTCATTCCGGTATCTATTGCCCATTGGCATTTCACCCTATATCCCGTCTTTGCCAATTGTTCGGCATAGGTTTCTGATACCAATGTCTGAGTCAGATTCAAATCATACAGAGTCTGAGCATATACAGGAGATGAGTAGCCCAAAATAAGAATTTCGCCCGAGATCCCAGCTTCACGTAATCCGACAGCCTCATCAATATTGGAAACTGCAAAGAGTCCAACCCCCATATCTGCAAGCATACGTGCAACCTGAACATCTCCGTGACCATAAGCATCTGCCTTTATTACGGCCATTATATCGACATCTCGTCTTAACGAGTTTTTGTATATGATGTAATTTGCACGCAACTGCGACAGATTTATCTCTATCCAGGAACGTTTCTCTATATGACTTACATAAATCTCCATTATCAGCGTGTTGTTATTTTCTTCCTGATTGCATTAAACGGCTTGTAGATCTTTGAATACAATCTGGAAAACATCGGAATATGATACTCTGGAGGTATTGTATTCAGGATATCTTCATACATCGGATCGTCCTTTCTATACGCAATAACCCTTGCCAAGAATCGAGGCTTCCAGAAATTCCATCTTGAAATATCAAACGTATTCTTATAGTCATCAAGAACTCCGTAAATATCAAGTTGTAATATCGTTCTTAAACACTTTTCGCAATATCCACAATTATTGTAATTACTTTGACGACGATCTCTTATTCCATTATTTACAGCTTGTTCTCGCAAACAAACATTCAAATACTCTCGACAAAGAGGATCGTTCATAATATCACGAACTTTTTCAGAACGAGGCTTGTCCATATCAACCGATACAATCTCGACACTCTCTGTTGACAAATGTGGACACGAATAGGGATCTGATTTACAACTGCTATCAAAATCAAACATCAAATTTTCTAATGAAAATCCAGATGCATACAAATATCTATTCCACAACTTCTGCAAAGATAATACACATCCGATATTTAGATACGACGCAGACCAATTAAATTCGTGTTCCGGATAGAATTCGTGAATATTGGTATCAACTAAAACAATCGGCAAATTAAATCTTTGCGAGAAGCCTTGTAGCTTTTCAAATTCATTATAGAACGATTGTCGAGTTCCGTCTGTATTATCCGAGCCGAATGCTCCGACATTAAAACAAGCCAAATGTGTCGGTTTATATGTAGGGAACTCTTTATTTTCAAATATATAACTTTTTATTACGTGAAAACCATCTACTCCGAGTGAACAACCTGTTCCAATTGCCTCTCCTCTGAAATTAAGATTAATCGTACCATTACATTTAATCTGCGGGATTGCTCGGTTCTCTATTCCCGATTTCTTTTGATGTGCGAACCTCAATATATACATTACAGAATGGGTCAGATTATGGTACAATTTTTCTGACAATGGAGCATCAATTTGTATATCTTGACCGCTAACAACCGCCCGCAGCAACATTGGCAACACAAACGCATCTGCCGTCTCGTGACATAAATATTGAGAATAGAGATTTTCTACTGCATAAAATAATGTTATTTTTCGACCTTCGCCTTCATTATCTACAACAGCCTTCAGATATGTCAGATTGCCATTCTTCTCGATATATGGTTTTCCTATCTTTATCATTGTTACATTACGTTTAAATCTCTATGTGCAACAAGTCCGTATTCCAAGATCTTCTCCACCAGATCTTCATATGAGATTCCGACATAGCGGGCTGCATCTGGGAACAGACTCATATCGGTCATTCCAGGCAAAGTGTTGACCTCAATTATCATTGGTCCCTTAACCCTGTCTACAATAAAGTCAATTCTAGAAAGTCCACAACAATTTAATTCACGGTATGCTTTCTTTCCAATTTCGATAACTTTGCGTTCAACTCGCTGATCTATACAAGCAGGAATAATATGATGACACAATCCAGAAGTATATTTCGCCGTATAATCATAGAACTCGCGTTCTGAAGTAATCTCGATTACAGGCAACACTATCAATTCTTCATTACCCATAATCGGCAGTGTAACCTCTGTTCCATCTACGAATTCCTCCGCCAGCAGATGATTTCCATATTTAAACACCTCATCTATTGCTGACGATATCGATTCACGATCTTTCACCATTACCACACCGATACTTGATCCCTGACACGGAGATTTCAACACCATTGGCAATCCGATCTCTGCGATTAGTTTATCCTCAATTTCAGTTACACTCGAACACTCATCTTTTCTATACACCACAAACTTAGCAGTCGGCAATCCGGCGTGAACCAGTACCTGTTTCGTAACAATCTTATTCATACACACGGCACTTGTACAAACACCTGGTCCCGTATATGGGATTCCTGCCAATTCAAGCATTCCCTGAATACAACCATCTTCGCCACCTTTACCGTGCAATGCCAGAAAAACTATATCCGGTTTCGCATTGAGCAGTTCACCAATATTATCTTTAGTCAAATCAAACAATTGTGCATTAATATATCCCTTTCTGAGAAGTGCATTATGAACTGCCTTGCCACTGCGTAACGAGACCTCACGTTCGGTTGACACACCACCACAAACAACTACAACTTTTAGATTTTTATCCATATTCATTTTTAACTTATTACCACTTTTTTACGCCAAGTTATTTCTGCTTTACGTTCCTCTGTAATCAGAGTTCTTGTTTCTGGGAATGATGATAACATCACCTCTTCAAGATGACTTGAGTGAGATCCCTTCAACAAAACCAAATCTCCATCACTTGGAGCGATTTTTTTCAGTTCGCTGACTATATGCTTATTGTCCTCACAAACAACAACCTTCAGACTATCTCTCGTTTTAACATTCGACCAAGCAGCCTTCAATTTACTACCCGCAAAAAACAGATAATCGAAATTCGATTCATCAACATACCTTATAACATCTTCGTGCATTGACATCGTCAAATCGCCCACCTCTGCAATGTCTCCGAGTACTGCGATTCTTCTGGGCACAGAATTTTCTCCATTTACACAACTCAATGGAATAGTCTGTGCTGAATCGATGGCAGACTTAATAGATTTTGCAACAGCATTAAAACAATCTGCATAGACCAAAATGCCATCAGATGTTCTGAATATATTTTGACGGATTCCTAACATTTTGAATTGTTCGATACCCTTAATAATATTTTGTGGAGTAACACCCTCGGCTCTGCCTGCAGCATAGGCATACAGTGCAATCAGAACATTATGTTTAGCATAGATGTTATGCAATTTGACATTTGTATGTCGTTGAGTTCCAGCAACGATATCAAATTCGAGTCCGTCACTTGTCAAATGGATATTTTGTGCATATATATCGGCACTCTCATCCGTAGTGGATACCTTCGTTATTTTGGCATCTACCAAATCATAATACTCAAAATCATCTTTATTCACGATAACGCAACCATCTTTGTCCATTGCTCTTGTCACCGAGCAGATCTCTTCAACGATTGCCTCCTGACTTCCAAAGTTTTCGAAATGTGACTTATCAACAGAGGTTATTACAACCGTCCGAGGCCGACAAGCCACCGATGAATGAAACGCATATCCTGGAGAATCCTCTGATACCTCTTCAATAATTTTTTCCGTTCGTGAGGGAATATGTTGCATATCATACCCCATATGACAAAGCAAATTTCGATTAGTAGGATTCGTTACCGTTCGATATTGTTGTTTATACACCGACTCAATCATTCGCTTAGTTGTTGTCTTACCGATGCTGCCTGTAACAAGTGTTGCCGAGACTTGCGAATGCAGCTCTCTGAAGTACAAACACATTCGACCATATACTTCCAATGGATTATCGACAATAATACAAGGCAGATCAGCTATCTGTTTTTTTGTAACGACGGCTAATGCACCCTTCTCAACAGCCCACTTCAAGTCTTCATCAGCAGCCCAGTACATTTCAAAACATAAACTATTTCGTTCAAAATATTCATTTACAGTACATACAGATTGCACCTTTTTCTTCAAATTCTTCTTTGCGGCCGGACTGACTTCATACTTAATGTTACATTTTTGTAACAATTGTTCTATCGTTATAGACCAACCTTTCATTCTAATTTTCTTTATCACACAATCTGCCCAATGCAATATATGTCTACTCTTTAAAATTGCATCTATCGCTTGTAATGAAATATTTCTCTCCATTGCTGCCATTTTGATTCAACTTTTTAGCGACCTTCTTAATTAAATTCGATACCGATTCTCCACAACAAATATGGAATTTTTTCTTTAAATAATCTATAATAAAATGACACCGGCCACATAATTTTTATACATCTGTCAAGATGCCACGAATGAGACGACTTAAACAACACCAAATCACCTCTCTTCACATTGTTTCTGACACACTGAACTACATCTCCGAACTTCTCACATCTGACAATTTTTTTGACAATCGGATCGGGATATTGCGAAATCGCCTTATTCAATTTAGGACCATACGCAATTATCATATCAAAATCAGATTTATTCGCTATATCTACAATTCGATGATGCATCTGTTCTGACACGACACCTGCCTCTTCGACATCTGCCAACACAGCTACCTTTTTGCCACTGACTGGAATTGTTCCTGCAGCAGTGATTGCCGAATCTATCGATTTTGCTACGGCATTGAAACAGTCCGCATAAACAATTCGCCCATCAAGAGTCTTATACACATTCTGTCTGATTCCCTGTGGAGCATAGGCTCTAAGTCCTTTAATTATTTTTTCTGAAGGAATATTCAAAAATGCAGCGGCTGCAAATACCTGTGCTGCGATTCCGACATTATGCTTACCCCAAACATTTGATAATCGTATAGTATGATTTTCGTTTTTCAGATTATCCTTCAATTCAAAGCAGATACCTTTTTTATCAACCACAACATTCTGAACAAAATAGTCTGCACTCTCCTTTTGTGATATAGTGATCACTCGTCTGTTATTCAGATACTCAAATGAGGAGAACTCATCTTTATTAACTACGACTGCCCCTTCCGAGTCCAGATTCTTCGAGATGGCACACACCTGTCTTTTAATCTCTTCAGGATCTCCGAACTCTTCCATATGAGACATATCTATCGCCGTAATCACAGCTACCTTAGGAGTCAATGCTATTGAAGCTGCCTCTATCGTACCATAATTTGCCTCTGATATTTCGCAGATTATCTGTTTATATCGAGGCGAAAGTTGCTGACACAACTGTAATATGTGCGTTATATTGGTAAAATTTCCATTCTCATAACAGGTATTGGCATACTGAGAATAGACTGCACCCAACATCATTTTTGTTGTAGTTTTTCCGATACTACCCACTACTGCTGTCACGGGAGCATCAATCCTTGAACGATAATAATTCGCCATTCGAGCGTACAAAAACATCGGATTATCTACAACAATACAGGGATAACCGGGTATCGCTTTTTTAGTTACTACTGTTAATGCTCCCAATTTCAGAGCTTCCACTAAAATCTCCTCACTATGATCGAGCACACTAAAAACCAACGAATTCTTCAATATATATCCACCTCCGGCTTTAGCCAACATCACAACCTTATTATCCAATTTCACCTGTGCCTCAGGAGTTAAAAATTTCTCCGAGACTCCGGCATAATTACACAAAAATCTCAAAGTAATTCTATCTTTACATCGGTTCCAACGTAGCTCTGCCAACTGCTGAAATACAGGTCTTGCTATTGCATATTTTATCTTGTGGATATTCATAATCACATTATTAAACGTTCTTTCTCGGACAAAGTTCTTGGTTGGGTGTAGTTATCCACCAGATCGATCATTCCGTACTTCATTACCTTTGTCAGAAAATTTCCTTTATACTTCGGGTTAATTACTCCCGGAGCAGTAAATATATGCTTTTCAACTGCCGTAGCCAATACTCCCGGATTTGCCACATACGACAATAATTCTCTGATATCTCGACTCTTATGGTAATTTGGGTGTTCCTGTGCAATTCGATCGTACAGAACTTTAGCCTCATTTACTAAATGTTCGCGTCGCTGTGCAATAATCGGACTATCAAGTTCCCGCAATATATCATTTTTATTTTCTTGGAATATTTTCACAGCACGTCTTATTAGTTGCGAACTGTCAATTATATCCTCAGGCCGAGCTGCATAATTAGCCTCACAGTAACTTACAATGTGTATAATCTGAGGATTCATACACATCTGCAACAGAGTTGAACGACCCAATTGCCATTTTGCTTTATTCATATCGGGACTAAGAGATTCAATTCCCGTACGTGTTTCGATATAAACTCTCTGACCTTGTGATTTAAGTTGATTAATCAGATCCAATGCAGCACCCATTTTTGCCAAATCTGCAAAATCACCCACCTCTTTGGGTTTATTCATCTGCATCTGGAAGACCATATCTCTGACTCCGCACACCGACATTACCGAACATATCAAAGCGTAACTTGTTGCTATCAGCGTATCGTGTGCCAAGCGTGAACTCCACTGATTCGGATCATTCATCTCAACAGGGATTCCATACTTCACCAATTCTCGCACACAATCAAAATGTTCATAAATTGACTCTCTCACGGTCATTGCACCACGTCCGTCCATCTCATTGAACCAAAACAGAGGTACTGCCTGATGCGCTCCTCGCAACAATCCACAATCTATACAAGTTTTAACAAATGCTACCAAATCACGTACGTGACAATAAGGTTTCAGCGATGGATAGTTTCCATAACGTGTGGCAAGGAACAACATTCTCAAATCCTCAGCCGATTTATATGGTACACCACCATCATTCTTCAGGCGTTCAAACATCTCTGGTTGACCAAAATAACGTTGAGACAAGTCTGACGATCCCAATGAAATTTCATCTACGACACGAGCTTCTGCAATCTGACGTATTCCCTCAACCGTAGGCAATATTGTCGAATCCGGAATCCCAAAATGGGTTCTCAATACAGGTATCGGGGACTCTTTGATTCGCAGAGTATAATCTGTCATTGCTGCATCTGAGGGTATTCTCAGTGGTGGTTCATTTTTATAATCATCATTTCTAACCACCTCATCTGCAAGTTGGTCAAGCAATTTTATTCCTTGTGGCAACAACTCTTCTTTCAAAGCAGCAAGCAGTTGTTCCTGATTTTTTAATCCAAAAAATTCGACCGTTTCTCTTGCTCTATCCATAATTTCAGGAAACGCTGCTACGAGTTCCACCTTCAACGGAAACTCTTTGACACGTTCTCTGAGCATATCTATTGTCTGCGGCAATCCCGCAAAACATATTTTTACATTATCTTCGGTCTTTATTACTCCCTCGTAGAACAAATAATTTACAGCCTTCTCCAATTCGGCACACCCTACCTCAGGAGTCAGTCTGTAACTCATTCCTACAAATGCAGGCTTAACCTCTTTAATGATTTGGCAGAACGAGTCAAGACTGTCAGATGGCGGTAATAGCTTTACATCAATACCTCCAAGTCTAGCAATTTTTGCAGCTTGATGTATTCCCTCAGTATGAGGATCTCCTGCCAATGTCGTCGCTACAAATATATTTGTTCTCATAACTATCAATAAAGATTGTGGTTCATTATATCATTACCATTTTCGTCTAGGACCTTAAGTTGTGAATTTGCATACTCAATCTTCTGTTTAACCTCTTGTAACGAATCTCCGACAATCATAAATCCTGCTACACGGTCGCTACTTGTATTTGATTTTACGATTTCACAACCGGGCATCTTGTATGTATAATAATATTTTATCACACCTTGAGCAACAAGTTCATCAAATCCGCATATCTTCGAAAATACTCCGGGGGTGCAGTAGACAAAACTCATACTTGCATTATTAACCAATCGCTGAGGATTTACACTTGGTTTTTCGCCCATAACCATTCTGACATAGACATTCATAATATCCACACCCGAAAATGTCTTTATCGAACGGAACTTCGATCCTCCCCCCATTCTAGCACTAAATTCTACGACTCTTAAGCCTCGTGTAGTCTGAATCGCTTGTATCAATAATGGAGTATCTTTCAATCCGAATACATCTACTATTTGTTGAACCACTCTCTTAATCTCCTCGCTGTCATATTCACAAATAGGAGGATAATTGCTCTGCACGATTGTAAATGAATCTTTATTCTGTTTAATTTTTTCAAGAGAAATTACAGACAAGATTTTTGCACTATTACCCTCAACATACACATCTATTGAGAGTTCGCTACCCTCATTGAACTCCTCAACAATGACATCACCCGATAACGAATAACCAAATGCCTCATCAAGATATTTCTGGATATCGTCAGCTGATTCGACCTTTTTCACACCTTTAGAGCCGTTACTATCAACAGGTTTCACGACTAACGGATAGTTCAGATGTTTGAAATCAGAGAGACTCCATTCCCTACCAATTGCAACATATTTTGATGTTGGGATACCATTCTCAATCATCATTCGTTTCATATGCAACTTATTGGTCAGCAATTGCACCTGTTCTTCTGTCAGATAACAGGGCAATCCCATACGGGCCGAAACATAAGCCATTGTTGAGAGTGGCTGATCGCCGCAGGCAGTCAGTATGTAATCAATATTCTCTGCTCGGGCTGCAACCAACACTGCCTCTCGATCCATCGTACTTATCTGTAAAAACTT
>CAJGBR010000016.1 GCA_904501625.1 uncultured Rikenellaceae bacterium | reverse complement strand
ATGATTCAGGGTGGTGATCCAAATTCAAGAAATCCAGAGGGCACTCCTCCTGTAGATAAAGGCGAACGTATTCCGGCCGAATTCAACAAAAAATTGTTTCACAAGAAGGGAGCTTTGGCTGCAGCACGCGAAGGTGACCACGTGAATCCCAAACGTTCATCTTCTCCGAGTCAATTCTATATCGTAGAGGGTGATATTCAGACCGACGAATCTATCGAACAAAGCAAACAGTTCATCATACGAACTAATCGTGCTATCGGAAACAAAAAGACTCACAAGTTCAGTAGTGCTCAAAAAGAGGTCTACAAGACATTGGGCGGCTCTCCACACCTTGACAGCCAATACACTGTTTTCGGTGAAGTACTCGAAGGTATGGACATCGTTGAAAAAATTTCAGACGTGGCAGTCAATAAGGCTGCAAAACCGCTTGAAAACATCTACATCATCACAATGTACGAAGGCAGAACTAAACCAGAATAATCTTTCTTCATTATTACTAAAAGAGGGTGTCGTTTGATGCGACACCCTCTTTTTCATTCGAGTTTTATTGCGGATCCTGATTCCTTTCGAGAATATCCATAAAATATTTTGGAGGTCTGCACGCCCGTTTAGTCTCTGCATTCATAAAAGCAAGGGTCACCGAACCTGTATTAATCAGTTCGCCATTGGGACGAAACACCTCAAAATAGAATGTCATCTTGACTGTCGGCATCTCTTTAAGCGACACTCTCACTGTCAACAAATCATCATAATAAGCCGGATTCTTGTAGTTTATCGTAACATTAGTCACAGGCAACATAATACCGGTCTCTTCGAGTTCGTAATTAGACGTGCCTAGCATACGAATCATTTCTGTACGGGCAACATCATAATACTCAACATAGTGTGAGTGGTACAAGAATCCCATTTGATCGACTTCACCATATCTCACTCTTATTTTTACATCTCGAGTAATCATTCTCTTCATTGTTTAGGTCATTGCAAATTTACGCATTCAAAAACAAAAACAAAGCGGATATTCAAAAAAAATATCCGCTTTGAGATTATGATTATTTATTTGCTTCGGTTTGTTGCCAATGAAAAGGTTTGAAATTGACTTTCGGATCACGCCACGCAGGCTTTCGTCGAGCATATATCACAAGTGGAATTACAATCGAAATTATTGTTCCGAATGCAAGTACCAAATACCATACCGTACTGCTACCCACAGATATTTGATCTGGAGGAATAATGCTCAGTACAAAAGCGAGCAACGATGCTACAAATCCTACACCCGCAACAATCCACATACCGAGATTGCCATTCTTGCCAATTGCGAAAGGACGTTCAGCTTTAGGCATAATGTAACGCAGTTTGATTGCCGAGGCAAACATCAGCAAATACATTATAAGATAGAGTAAAATCGTCAGTTGAGATAATATCTGATAAAACGATTGTACAGATGGCATTACAACAAACAGCAAACTAAGCAGAGTAACAATTCCACCCTGAATCAACAAAATATTACTTTGGACTCCGTTTTTGTTTGTTCGCTGAAAAAATTTAGGCAGATACCCGGCCTGTCCGACTGTCAGCAAACCCTTCGATGGACCTGCGACCCAGGTCAGTACACCGGCAAGGACTCCAAACGCCAAGGCCACTGCTATTAGAGGAGACACCCACGAAATGTGTAAAAATGAAAAATATTTATCAAATCCTATGAGCAGACTCTGTGTCAGGTTGACCTGATTAGAGGGGATTATCACACCAAGCGAGAATGTACCAAGAATGAATATCAACACCGTAATCAACGAACCGATAAAGACTGCTTTGGGGTAATTCTTCGCAGGGTTATTAATATCCATCACGTGTACCCCCATCATCTCCATTCCGGCATAGAACAGAAATATTCCCGATGCTAAAACCAGATTATTTATATTGGTCAAATCGGGGAAAAAACTCTGATTCAGATTCATCTCGATATGTCCGCCTGAGATAAGATAGATTATTCCCAAGAGGATTAGCAACCCTGCCGGTAGGATTGTTCCGACCATTGCACCAATTTTCGAAATCTTACCCACCCATTTCAGTCCCTTCAAGGCGACAAATGTTGCAATCCAATATATTGCCAACACAACAACCAGAGTATAGATTTTATTTGATGCGAGATTCATATCTGCCTGGGGTGACATTCCGATGAAGGCAATCGAAACGGCTCCGAACGTCAAGACAGTAGGATACCATATCGTACTCTCAAGCCATTGTAACCATATAGCCAAAAATCCGGCACGTTGTCCCATAGCCTCTCCTACCCAACGAAATACTCCACCCTGCTTGTCGCGAAACATTGCAGCAAGTTCGGCTGCGACCATTGCCGTAGGAATCAAGAAACAGACTGCCGCAAACAAATAATAGAATGCCGAACTCAACCCGTAGACAGACTCTGCAGCCAACCCTCGAAGCGAAACAACTGCGGCAACGTTCATTATGGCAAGCGTTGCAACAGACAATTTGAAACCTTTATCCGGAGTAGAATTTTTTGTACTCATTGTATTAAAAACTTTAGTTATAGAATATCGAAATCACTCCTAAATGTATATAGGAGTGATTCGACCAGTTAATATTCATTAATGTGTAAAGATTTTTCCCTTTTGCTGCATAGACTTATTCTGAGCGATGCGTGATGGTGTCGGGTACTCCAACTTATCTAGTTCGACTACCGCCTGTCGCATATTGTCAAGCAACATATCAATCATATCTCGACTTGTTCCTTGTCTGACTACGATACGCATCACCACAATATTCTGAATATTGGCGGGTAACGTATATGCAGGAACCATCCAACCATTTTCTTGCAATTTCGACTGCAAATCGTAGAGGGTCCATTTTGCATTTTTTTCATAGTTAGGATTCATATACCAAATGAAAAGCGGATTGCAGATATCTTTCGAGTAGTTCTTGAAACACTCCATTTCACCAATCTGCTGGTGTGCATAGCGGGCTATCTCCATAGAATTCTGCTGAATACACTGATAACCTTTGAATCCGAGTCTGATAAATTGGTAGTACTGTCCGAGAATTTGTGCTGCGGGACGTGAAAAATTGAGTCCGACTTGAGATATATTTGCTCCAAGATAGTTAACACTGAAATTCATCTCTTTAGGCAGATATTCCTTGTCTTTCCAGACTACCCACCCCAAACCAGGATAGACCAATCCGAATTTGTGTCCCGATGTACTAATCGACAATACCCACTTGAGACGGAAATCCCACTTGTGATCCGGATCCAAAAACGGCAGAATAAATCCACCTGAGGCTGCATCAACGTGAATAGGTATATCATAACCTGTTTTTTCATTGAATTTATCAAGAGCCTTGTCTAATGCTTTGACATCATCATTGAGCCCTGTCCAGGTTACACCCATAATCGGAACAACACAGATCGTATTCTCGTCACACATACTCAAAGCATCTTCGGCATCAAGTGTTGGTTTTTCAAGAGTAAGAGGTACGGTTCGCATTTCAATCTGCCACAGCTGAGCAAACTTTTCCCACACAACTTGATAACCCGACGAAATCACAAAATTAGGTTTATCATAAGGTTTGCCTTCAGACTTACGACGTTCTTTCCATCTAAGCCAAGCTGCGACTCCGCCAAGCATACACGCCTCAGATGAACCGATAGCAACGGCTCCCGTTTTCCACTTATCTTTCTGCGGAGTATTCCACAAATTTGCAATCATATTAATACATCGGCCACATATAACTGCAACACGCGGGTATTCCGTTTCGTCAATATAATTGATACTGATAGACTCGTTCATCAGTTTGGTAGCGTATTCGTCCATATATGTAGTGACAAATGTCGCAAGGTTCAGTCGTGGTTGAGTCTGAGGAAAAGTCTCATCGTGTACCATCTGGTAAGCTACAGCCCCAGGAGTAGAATATTCCGGCATCTTATCACAAGGAGCAGGTTCTAACATCTTTTCGGAACCGAAAATAGGAGTATCAAGCGAATCGTTACAAAATTTGTTGTTTGACATAACATTAATTTGATTAAATATTTGACTAAAATTTTTAACTACGAATTACATCTGAAACACATTTTGTGCCGAGCTGCATACATCAGTATAAAAATTTAATACAATTGAAAAAAATTGTTTCGATTTTACTGATAGAAAACCTTTATCAAATGAGTATAAAATCATAAATAATCAATCATCTAACTTAGCTTAAATTATGGGTACACGTAAAAAATGTAAATTCAACACAAGAATTAAACACAAAGTGCTTCGACTTTTTCTCTGCCTCGAGCGACATCTCTGCCGAAAAAGCACAAAAAGAATTCATAGTTTTGTAATGAAAATTTGTTCGGGCATAGTTGTTACAGCTATTTTGGCGGCAGTCGTAATTGCTGCAATACACCTATATGATATAATCAATCTTCAGATTATACGTCCGATCACTTGCGATGAGTATTGGGATTCGAAACACATCAGCAACGACATTGTCTACAAATACAGATATTCTTCAAACCGTGGTAAAATCTGTAACACAGCAACCGGGAAAACTCTGCACAGAGGTCTCGAATGGGTAGTCTACTCGGATGACACTCTCGCCGTATTTGCCAAAAATGGCAAACGTGGTTATCTCAATCGTTTTACGGGAGAGATTAGAATTCCGGCCACATTCACGCGTGCGTGGGTATTCTGCGATGGTCTGGCTGCTGTAGAAAAAGATAATACTTTGGTCTTTATAAATTCAGTCGGAGAGGTTGTCATCAACACTGGTCTCAAAGTTTATCACGAAAATCCGCATTATGGATTCAAAAATGGCTACTGCATTATAAGACACCCTGACAACGGTGACTTTGGATTAATTGACAAAAAAGGGAAGTGGGTTTTGCCCCCTGAATTTGATAACATATTCTGTGATGAGGGTTTCTGGAACGTTGAACGTAACGGATTAACAGGGCTGTTCGATGCGAATATGAAGGAGGTATTTCCTATCGCGCACACACAAATTACAGTTGAAAATGGACAAATCGAAGTTGGATTTTCTGATCACACGACCAAAATTTACGATCTCGCAGGAAATATCATTGTCGATTTTCACATAGACGAAATCTATACTTTGACCTTCGAATCAAAAGTCAACAATTCAGATGAGTATTCATCGGATAGTATTTATGAGTTTGCCAATTGTCGTTCGTATCTGGTACGTGGCTATTACAATGAATACTATGGTTTACTGAACAGTCGTGGCGAACGTGTTACTCCACCAATCTACACCAGTATTACAGCCATATCAAAAAACCTCTACCTATGCCAGCCACACGGGGTTATAGTGAATGATTCAGGCGAAATTATCGAGTGATTTTTCGAAAATTGTCAGACAATTTTCTGAGGATTCTCAGAAAACAAAAGAATATTCAAAAAAAACTAATAAATTTAATTCTACCTCTCAAAATTAATTTATACCTTTGTGCGGCTGTTGAGAGCATATTTTTGCACTCTCAGCCGCACGAATTCACTACAACTCAACTTATTGGACACTTATGAAAGTATCTTTGGCTCAATTAAACTACACGATTGGAGATTTTGAAGCCAATAGTGCTAAGATCATCGAGGCGATTAAACGTGCCGAAAACGATGGTGCGAAACTTGTCGTATTTACCGAGATGGCTTTATCAGGAGCTCCTGCATACGATCTTTTGGGGAATAGATTATTTCTTGAAAAATGTGATGAAACCCTCGAAAATATTGCACAGTATTGTAACAACATTACCGCACTGATCGGAACTCCCTACAAATACAACAACGAAACCATAAGCACAGTGGCCATCGTTCGCAATGGTCGTGTTGAAAAATATATCGGAAAGAAAAAGGTCAATAATCGTCACGAAGCAGCATTTATCGCTGCCTCTGAGGGTTGTGAATTCATCGACGTAGATGGTCACAAAATCGCAGTAGTTCTCGGTGAAGATGTTTTGACAGAAAACGAATACGGTGTAAAAGCCGAACTCATAATCAATTGTTATAAATCAATCTATAGCCGAGGTATCGTTGAACGCAGACACCAATACTTCAGCGGCAAAGCTTTTGAATTGGGAAAGACTCTGATTCTCACTAACCTTGTTGGCGGTAATACAGAGGCTATCTATGATGGCAATTCTACGGTTTATAACTCTCGCGGTGAACTGATTCTTATGATGAAACCTTTTGAAGAAGATTTCGTCACGTTCGATCCTTTTGCTCATAATGAACCTATCGAGTTCCCCGAACAGAATAAGACTCACAATGTATATCGTGCAATCAAACTCGGTTTGTCAGACTATTTCCGCAAAAACGGATTCAAAAAGGCCTGTATCGGGCTGTCTGGTGGAATCGACTCAGCAGTAGTAGTTGCTCTGTGCGCCGAAACTCTCGGAGCAGAGAATGTTCACGCAATCCTGATGCCTTCGCAATACTCATCTGACCATTCGATCAATGACTCGGTGGCATTGGCAAACAATCTAGGTATCCAATATGACATTGTTCCGATTACTGATATTTTCAATACAGTACGTCAAACAATGGCTCCGATATTCGCAGGTCGCAAAGAAGACCTTACTGAAGAAAATATGCAGTCTCGAATCAGAGGTCTATTGCTGATGTCTTATAGTAACAAGTTCGGAGCTGTCATTATCAATACAAGCAACAAAAGTGAAGCTGCTGTAGGATACGGCACAATGTATGGTGACACGATCGGTGCTATCAGCCTGATGGGTGATCTCTATAAAATGGAGGTATATGATCTGGCTCGCTATATCAATCGCAACAAAGAGATTATCCCTCGTGAAATTATTGATAAGGAACCTTCAGCTGAATTGCGTCCCGATCAGAAGGATAGTGATTCGCTGCCAGTATACGAGGTTTTAGACTCTATACTATACAGACTTATTGAACAAAATCAAAGCATAGAGGAGATTGCCGAAGTTGGTTTCGATCAAGAAGAGGTTGCCCGAGTTGCAAGAATGGTTCAACGTAACGAATACAAACGAAATCAGTTCTGTCCTGTATTAAAATTGTCAACACAAGCATTCTACAAGGATAGACAAATGCCGATTACTGCAAAATATCAATTTTAAAAAATTATCCGACTATGGCACAAACCATCTCTCACGAAGGTTGCGTTATAAAAATAACAGAAACTACCATCGAGGTAAAAGTCTCGAAACAGGAGGCTTGTGGCTCGTGTCGTGCGAAAGAATTGTGCGGAAACGGTTCGGAACGCATTATCGTCGTACCAATCGGTGATAACACAGAATTCAAAATAGGACAACAGGTACTTGTAACAATGGACGAAGTTTTAGGGTTACAGGCTACGATGTTTGTTTATGTATTTCCATTTGTTATAATATTAACAGTACTATTAATCTTGCTGCAACTAAATGCAGGTGAACTGACCTCAGGGCTTGCTGCACTCGGTTGCGGAGCACTCTATTTTTTAGTACTATCGATGTTTCGCAAAAAATTCAGAAAAAAAATAATTTTCACAGCCTATCCCATAGACTGAATCGACAAATAAAATTAGGACACTTTAAAAAAAATGACTGACATTTTAATTTACACAATTTTAACACTTGTTGTGTTGGGAGTTGTAGCTGCGATAGTCCTATACTTCGTAGCACAAAAGTTCAAAGTCGAAGAAGACCCCCGAATCGACATTGTCGAAGGGATGCTACCTGGAGCAAACTGTGGTGGATGTGGTTATCCTGGTTGTCGCGGTTTGTCAGAAGCACTTGTTAAGTCAGATTCGATGGATGGTTTGCGTTGTCCTGTAGGAGGAGACAGCACAATGCAAAAAATCGGTGATTTTCTAGAAAAGACACCGGCTAAATCAGAACCGATGATTGCTGTAGTACGCTGTGCTGGTAACTGTTCGGTCAGACCTAAAACGACACTCTATCTCGGAGTTCAGTCTTGTGCTGTTGAGAATGCAATCTTTGGCGGTGAATCAGGTTGTTCATTCGGCTGTCTCGGCAAAGGAGATTGTGCAAACGCTTGTTCATTCGGAGCAATTAAAATTAATCCCGAAACAGAACTACCAGAAGTTAATCCAGAATTATGTACAGCCTGCGGTGCCTGTGTGAAGGCTTGTCCTAAGAATATTATCGAAATCAGAAAACGTGGACCCAAAGACAGACGAGTATATGTTGCCTGCAGCAATAAAGATAAAGGAGCAATCACTCGTAAGGTCTGCTCAGTAGGTTGTATTGGTTGTGGTAAATGCGTTAAAACGTGTCCATTTGAAGCAATTACTTTAACTAATAATTTAGCCTATATAGATCATAATAAATGTAGATTATGTCGCAAATGCGTGGCAGAATGTCCCGTAGGTGCAATTCAAGAAATAAATTTCCCTGAACGAAAACCGGCAGAAACAACTGCACAAATAAACTAAAACTATGCTGAAGAGTTTTACAATAGGTGGAATCCATCCATCAGAAAATAAACTTACTGCAGATAAAGCGATCGAAAATTTTCCATTGCCGACCAAAGTTGTAATACAACTTAATCAGAATATCGGGGCTCCAGCTCAAGCAGTTGTAAAACGTGGCGATAAAGTTCTGGTTGGGCAGTTAATCGGCCAATCTAGCAATGGTCTGTCTTGTAATATCCACTCATCTGTCAGTGGTACTGTTAGTTCGACAGATCCTGTATTTGACAAAGGAGGTCGCCCTGTTCCAGCCGTTACGATTACGGTAGAAGGTGACCAATGGGATCCTTCAATTGATGTATCGGATACAATTATTCGCAACATCAATATTGATAGTCAGGAGTTTTTTAAACGAATTTCAGAAAAAGGTATTGTAGGTATGGGTGGAGCAATGTTCCCAACCTTCAATAAATTGTCATTTCCGAAAGGTTCTGGTGTTGACACATTAATCGTCAATGGCGTAGAGTGTGAACCATATTTGACAGCAGACCACCGAGTGATGCTCGAACACGGCGAAGAGATACTAATCGGGACCAAACTGATGCAAAAGGCAATCGGGCTGAAAAAGATCTTCATCGGGATCGAGGAGAATAAACCTGATGCAATAGAACACTTGACAGAACTTGCAAAATCATATTCTGATATTGAGATTGTTCCGTTAAAACTGAAATATCCACAAGGTGGTGAAAAACAACTCATCGAGTCGATTACGGGCAAACAGGTACCATCAGGTAAACTTCCGTCAGACATTGGTGTAATTGTTCAGAACGTCAGCACTGTATTTGCTATATATCAGGCCATTCAGAAGAACAGACCACTGATTGACCGCGTAGTTACCATTACAGGAAAGAGACTTCCTCATACGGGCAATTTTCTTGTGCGACTCGGAACACCAATCATCGATATTTTAAACTTTGCAGGATTTGATGCAAACTCACAGACTGCTCCATATAAGGTTGTCAGTGGTGGACCGATGATGGGTGCAGCAATCAGCAATGTCGAATCAGCAGTGCTTAAAGGAACTTCAGGAGTTCTTGTACTCGAAGATAATGATGCAATACGACACAAAGAACTCGAATGTATAAAATGTGGTAAATGTATCGCTGCTTGTCCTATGGGTCTTGAACCATATTTGTTGTTCAGATTATGCGAATTGAAACGCTATGACGATTTGATTGCAAATCATATAATCGATTGTATTGAATGTGGTTGTTGTACATTCACTTGTCCAGCAGCCCTTCCCCTACTCGACCAAATCAGAGTAGGACGAGCATTAGCACGTAAAATTGCATCTAAAAAATAAAACCGGTAAACCCCTAAATATTTATAGTGATTATGGAGAACAGACTATTAGTAACATCATCTCCCCACTTGCACGGAAAAGACACAACTCAGCGCATTATGCTCGATGTGATAATCGCATTGATTCCGTCGCTTATAGTATCTTGTGCGGTCTTTGGAATTATGCCATTGACAATGACACTTGTCTCAGTTGTGACTTGTGTTTTGGTCGAATGGTTTGTACAACGTTACCTGCTCAAAGGTCAAAGCACAATCAATAATCTTTCTGCCGTAGTAACCGGAATGTTGCTGGCATTCAATGTTCCATACGATCTTCCTATCTGGCAGCTGATTCTCGGAGCTATTATTGCAATAGGTGTCGGAAAAATGACTTTTGGAGGTCTGGGACGTAACCCATTCAATCCGGCTCTGGTAGGTCGTGTATTTCTATTGATTTCTTTCCCTGTTACAATGACAAAATTCCCATTATGGCAGAATAGTGCAGCTGAAGGTTTATCAGGTGCGACATCAACAGCAGTAGACGTCTTCTCAGGAGCAACTCCGCTTGCAGCAGTAAAGGAGGCTCTTAAAAATAATATACCGATGGAAACCATTATTGATCAAGTTGATTATATGAATCTCTTGATTGGCATGAAGGGTGGTTCGCTTGGAGAACTCGCAGCATTAGCTCTGATTCTCGGTGGTGTATACCTGTTGATTCGTCGAGTTATCACTTGGCACACACCCGTTGCAGTACTTGGATCGATGGCCGTTATGGCACTGATTCTTCAGTTGGCTAATCCTCAATTATATATGGGTCCTCTGTTCCACTTGCTGACTGGTGGAGCATTGCTGGGAGCAATATTTATGGCAACCGATTACTCGTCATCACCAATGACACACCGAGGTATGTTGATCTATGGTGTAGGTATCGGTGTAATCACAATGTTGATTCGTGTTTGGGGGGCCTATCCAGAAGGTATGTCATTCGCAATTCTGATTATGAATGCTGTAACTCCGCTTATTAACAAATATGTTAAATCTCGCAGATTTGGAGCTATCAAATAATATGGAGTATGAAAAGTTCACTTAAAAATATGGTATTGGTGCTGTTCGTCATTACGGCAGTAACCTCATCTGCAGTCGGAGTCGTTTACAATATGACTAAAGATCCTATTGAAAAAGCAGATCAACTCAAGACTCAAAATGCATTAAGCGAAGTCCTGCCGAAATTTGACAATCAACCCAATGACGAAAAAATCGAAAAAGATGTTGACGGAATGAAACTCAATGTGTACACCGCACGTCTTGATGGAAAAGTTGTAGGTTATGCGGTTGAGACCTTCTCGAAAAACGGTTTCAATGGTCATATTCGTCTGATCGTAGGCTTTAAAACCGATGGTTCTATTCACAATATTTCGGTATTGTCACAGAACGAAACTCCTGGATTGGGAGCCAAAATCTCAGAAAAGGGGTCGAAATTTGTTGCCCAATTCAGCGGTAAAAATCCCGATTCATTCAAACTATTTGTAAAAAAAGATGGCGGCGATGTTGATGCCATTACTGCTTCAACCATCACGTCAAGAGCATTTACTGAAGCTGTTAACCTTGCATACAAAATTTTTAATGAAATAGATAAGGAGGAGGCAGATAATGAGTAATCTTAAGACATTCACCTCCGGAATAATTAAGAATAATCCGGTATTCGTACTGCTGTTGGGTATGTGTCCAACACTCGGCACCACCACATCGGCAATTAATGGACTTGGAATGGGTGTAGCGACAATGTGTGTATTGATTTTTTCAAATGCAATCATTTCGCTAATTAAAAATTTAATCCCAAGTAAAATTCGTATTCCTGCATTCATCGTGGTTATTGCCTCACTCGTAACTGTTGTCGAATTAATTATGAAAGCATATACTCCAGATTTGTACAGTGCATTAGGGGTATTTATTCCTTTGATTGTTGTCAATTGTATCATCCTGGGACGTGCCGAATCATTCGCATCTAAAAATGGAGTTTTGGCATCAATGCTTGACGGTGCTGGTATCGGACTCGGATTTACCCTTTCACTGACCATAATTGGCAGTATCCGCGAACTTTTAGGCTCGTACTCAATTTTCGGACAGAAACTTATTGATACAGATGGAATTCTGATATTTGTATTGGCTCCGGGAGCATTCCTCGTTTTGGGATATTTATTGGTTATTTTCAACAAATTGACTGCTAAACATAAATAGATATGGAATATTTTGTAATTATAATCTCTGCGATATTTGTCAACAACATTTTGTTGTCTCAATTTATGGGTTGCTGCCCATTCTTGGGAGTATCTACAAAAGTAAGTACCGCTATGGGTATGGGTGCTGCAGTTACGTTTGTTATGACAATAGCATCTATTGCAGCGTATCTTCTTCAATACTATATACTTATCCCTTTGGAAATCGAGTATATGCAGACCATCGTTTTCATCTTGGTTATTGCAGCTCTCGTTCAGATGGTGGAAATTATACTGAAGAAGGTCAGTCCTGCTTTGTATCAAGCATTGGGTGTATTCCTTCCTCTGATTACAACAAACTGTGCAGTATTAGGCGTGGCTGTGTTGTTGGTTCAAAAAGAGCTTAATCTTGGAGAATCTGTCGTTTATGCAGCTTCAACAGCAATTGGATTCACCTTAGCAATGGTTTTGTTCGCCGGAATCAGAGAACGTCTTGATATTGAAAAATTACCTAAGGCAATGAAGGGCATTCCAATTGCACTTGTTACGGCAAGTATTTTGGCTATGGCATTTATGGGATTCTCAGGTCTTGTAAAATAATTTAGATCATATATTGAAAAACTCCGATAACACTAAATTATCGGAGTTTTTTGTATTTAATATTACAAATTTTGATTCTTTATTAGGCAAAAAATCTTATCTTCGCACAAATATTGCTTACCAAATTATAAACATTTAAACACTATGAAAAGAATTGCAGTAATAATGTGCGGTTGCGGTTCACGCGATGGTAGCGAAATACAAGAGAGTGTTACAGCAATGTATGCCGTAATGCGACACGGTTTGAGTTATGAGGTATTTGCCCCAAATGACGACCAATATCAAGTTACGAATCATCTGACAGGTGAGGTGCTTCCTGAAAAGAGAAATATGCTGATTGAGGCTGCACGTGCTGCACGTGCCGAAAAGATTCATTCTCTTGATAAATTAAATGTAAAAGATTTTGATGGACTACTGCTACCTGGTGGATTTGGGGCAGCAATGAACCTTTTCACATTTGCAATTGATGGTTTAGATATGAGTGTTAGAGCAGATGTTGCAAAGATTATTCACGAGTTTCACGACGCACGCAAACCTATTGGAGCTATGTGCATTGCACCGATGATGTTGGCAGGCACATTGCAACACTGCGACTTGAAAATAACACTTGGACCTGAGTCGCCAATGAAAGACGAACTTCGACAAAAGATGGGCGTATATAGTGTCGAATCTCCCGCTGACCAACCTATTACAGACGAACGTAATCGTGTTGTTACAGTGCCTTGTTATATGTGGGATAAAGCTACGATTCTGAACGTTGGAGATGGAGCATACCGCCTGGTAGGCGAAATGAAACGTCTGATGGAAAACTAACCAATCACTTTCAGTTTAGCAAATTTTGTCAACAAATCTTTACAGCCGACCTGATCGAACTCAACTGAGACTTTCAATCCGGCTGTAGAGTTTTTTATTGCCAAAACACGACCCTGTCCAAACTTATCGTGCAATACTCTGCAACCAATCGACAAATCTCCCGTTTGAGTAATTTCTGAAGTAGTATCGCTAGATGTAGCAGCTCCGATTGAACGAATATTCCGATGTCCATAGTCAAATTGTCTGATTGGCGACACTCTATCCTGAGTATTACGGTTTTCATCTGGCTTCGAATTTGCAACATCAAGATACTGAGGATCAATCTCTTTTAAGAACAAACTTGGAGGATTGGTTGCCATATCACCCCATTGGAATCTCTGTCCACAATAACTCAACATCAATCGTGTGCGGGCACGAGTGATAGCGACATAAAACAGACGACGTTCCTCTTCCAATTCAGATGCAGACTCAAAACTTCGTCTGCTTGGGAAGAGATTATTCTCAAGACCAACTACATATACATTATCAAATTCAAGCCCTTTGGCTGAGTGAATTGTCATCAAAGTCACATAATTCTGATTGTTATCATCATCATTATCCTCATCTGTCATCAGAGAGACATTTTCAAGCCATTGAGTCAAAGATGCAGATCTCTCAGCAATCATCTCATCATCATTAATTGAATCAACAAACTCCTTAGCCGAGTTAATCAACTCTTCGATATTTTCCAAAGCACTTACATTTTCGGGAGTTCGGCTCATTGAAAACTGCCCGAAAATACCCGAACGTGTAACAATTTCACGCAACGCATCTAATGCATTTGTCTGAGATGCACACTCTGTCAATGAATTAATCAAATCTCTGAATGCCAAAACTTTAGGTTGCTTTGCCACAGTATTTATCATCTCCCACATACTGCTACCTGCTTGCTGAGCCGCCAAGCGTATATTCTCTTTGGTCACATCACCAATTCCACGTGTAGGATAGTTTATAATTCTCAATAAAGCTTCGTCATCATTCTTGTTTGCAATAAGACGCACATATGCTAAAATATCCTTAATCTCCTTTCGCTGGTAGAACGACATTCCACCTCGAATCTTATAAGGAATATTCATTTTACGCATTGCCTCTTCAAATCCACGCGACTGTGCATTAGTTCGATAGAGAATTGCAAACGAGTCGTAACTCTTATTATTTCTCTTGACCTGTGAGTAAATGTCCGAAGCAACCATTGCAGCTTCTTCTTTATCTGTATAAGCCTTTACGACCTTGATTTTTTCTCCCGTATCATTTGTCGAGAAGATCGTTTTTTCGAGTCGGTTTTTATTTTTGACAATTAAACTGTTTGCAGCATTAACAATGTTTTGAGTTGAACGATAATTCTGTTCGAGTTTGAATATATTAGCACTCGGAAAATCTTTTTGGAAGCGTAGGATGTTCTCAATTTTTGCACCTCTGAACGAGTATATACTCTGAGAATCATCTCCCACCACACAGATATTACCATCAGGATGTGCAAGTTTATGAATCACTCGATATTGTGCCATATTTATATCCTGATACTCATCAACCAAAATATATTTAAATATATTGCGATACTTTTCGAGCACATCAGTAAAATCTCTGAACAAGATATTCATATACAACAACAAATCATCGAAATCCATTGCACCGAATTTCTTGCACATCTGCATATACCTATCATAAATATCAACCAAAAGAGGTTGTTTTCGTTCTCTGTCTTCAGCACATAATACTACGTTCTGACGGTATGCAGCGGGTAATACAAGATTATTTTTAGCAAGTGAGATACGAGTCAGAATCTGCTGGGGTTTATATAAATCATCTGATAGATTCAACTCTTTGAGAATCATCTTAATCACATTTCGACTATCCCCTGGTTCGTAAATAGTGAACGTATTGGGAAATCCGAGCAAGTGTGATTCATTACGGATAATTCTTGAAAAAACCGAGTGAAACGTACCCATTCTCAATCGTGAAACAAGTTGCGGCGAGACATACCGAGCCATACGTTGTTTCATCTCATTGGCAGCTTTATTCGTAAAAGTCAGGGCCATAATATTACTGGGATCAATCCCCTGTTCCAACATATAAGCAATTCGACAAGTCAATACACGTGTTTTACCCGAACCTGCTCCTGCAATAATCAATGATGCACCATCGATATTTGTTACAGCTGCACGCTGAACTTCACTCAAATTATCTAGATAATTATCCACTTTTTCTCTCATTTGTGGGCAAAGATAACGAATTTTATTAATTTTGTAGTATGAATTATTGTCTTTTCAGAGGAGCAGGATTATGAAAAAATCGAAAAGAAAAAGAACTAAATCTTACGACCTAAACAATTCAATAGATATCAATCTTTTGGAGGAAAAGCTAATCTCACTTATGAGAGCTAATTCCCAACAAACATTCACAATAAAATCAATAGCTTCGAATTTAGGAATACCGACTGCACAATTCAGTCTTGTGCGAGCGTGTTTGGAATTTCTTATCGAACGAAATCTGATTTCAAAACCACGTTCAGGAAAATATAAATGGATTATTTCTGATGCCGATTTATATCAAGGAGTTGTAGCCATCACAAGTTCTGGTTCGGTATTTGTCACAATCGAAGGTTTCGAACGCGACATCTTAATTAGTGACCGTAATCTAGCACACGTACTGCACGGAGACGTAGTCAAAGTATCACTGATACACAAACGTCGCAAACAGGTTGAAGGCGAAATTGTCCGCATTGTCGAACGAGTACCCCACTCTTATGTCGGCCGAATCGAAATGATGAAAACTCACGCATTTGTGATAATTAATTCACGTACAATGCCTTATGACGTATTTGTACCTATTGGAGACATTCCTGCAGGCGTAGAAAACGGATACAAAGTAAAGGTACAGGTTTCAGATTGGCCCGAGAATGTCAAAAACCCTGTAGGTAAAATTGTCGAAGTTTTCGGTAAAGAGGGTGATCACAATGCCGAAATGCACGCAATATTAGCCGAGTATGATTTGCCGTCAAAATTCACTGAAGAAGTTGAGAATCAAGCAGCTAAGATTAACGAGAACATTTCAGATGATGAAATACAAAAGCGTCGAGATTTTCGACTGATTACGACTTTCACAATCGACCCGGCCGATGCTAAAGACTTTGACGATGCACTTTCAATCCGTACACTGCCCAATGGACACTATGAAGTGGGAGTTCATATCGCCGACGTAACTCACTATGTAACAGAAGGACCTCTCGAAAAAGAGGCTCAATCTCGTGCCACGAGTGTATATCTGGTTGACCGCACAGTTCCGATGTTGCCTGAACGATTATCTAACGGCATCTGCTCGCTGATGCCCGACGTTGACCGTTTGTGTTTCTCGGCAGTTTTTGAAATGACAGCTGAAGCCGAAGTTGTCAATCGTTGGTTCGGACGTACCATTATTCATTCTAACCGTCGTTTTACGTATGACGAGGCTCAGTTAATTATTGAGACCGAACAAGGTGATTTCTGCAACGAAATATTGACACTCAATCGATTAGCCCAAATACTGCGTAAAGATCGTTTCAAAAATGGCAGCGTTAATTTCGAACGCGAAGAGGCTAAATTCAATCTCGATCCGACAGGTAAACCGCTTGGAGTCTACTTCAAAGTTTCGAAGGAAGCAAATCATCTCATTGAAGAATTTATGTTGTTGGCGAACAGACACGTTGCTGAATTTATCGGTCGCAAAAAAACAGGTGGCCATAGTAACAGAACCTTCGTATACAGAATTCACGACAAACCAAATGTAGATAAATTCCTGACATTCAAGAATTTCATTGCAAAACTTGGCTACCAATTCAAAGCTGATAAAGGCAAGGCTATCTCGAAAGAGTTGAATCAACTGATGAAGAAGATTGCGGGAAAACCTGAAGAGAACTTGATTTCGACACTTGCAATTCGATCAATGGCAAAAGCAATCTACTCAACAGACAACATTGGTCACTACGGATTGTCGTTTGATTACTACACCCACTTTACATCACCAATCCGACGTTATCCAGATATGCTTGTTCACAGACTGCTTGCACACTACCTTAACGAAGGTGCATCCGCAGATAAGGATAAATTCCAGGAATTATGCGACCACTCATCGGAAATGGAACAACGTGCTGCCGATGCCGAACGCGACTCAATCAAATACAAGATGGTCGAATTTATGATGGATAAAATTGATCAGGAATTTGATGGTTTTGTAACAAACATTACCGAATGGAATATGTTTGTCGAACTCGATGAAAATAAGATTGAAGGTTTGATCTCATTACGCAATCTGACAGACGACTATTACACATTTGACGATGACAATTACCGCATAATCGGACGACTCAGAGGACGAACAATTACACTCGGCGATCGTGTCAGAATAAAAATCCGCCACGCAGACCTTTCACGAAAATTACTCGAATTCACACTAATTGCTAAATATAATCCAAGAACACAACAACCTGAATACATTAACTATGAGTAATATAATATTCGGAATCAGACCCGTAATCGAAGCAATCGAAGCAGGTCGTGAAATTGATAAAGTCTTGATCAAAAAAGGAGCGGACAGTGAAAACCTCGTCAGACTCAAAGAGATGTGTAACAGACGCAAAATATCAGTCCAGGAGGTACCCGTAGAAAAACTGAACAGAATGGTCAAAATGCCGCATCAAGGAGTCATTGCCCAGATGGCGATGATTTCATACCGCGAAATTAGCGACATTATGGACGAACTGCACGAAAAAGGTCGCACTCCATTGATTGTTATCTGTGATGGTATTACCGATGTCAGAAACTTCGGTGCCATTGCACGTAGTGCCGAATGTGCCGGAGCTGACGCAATAATCATTGCCACAAAAAACGGTGCACAAATCAATGCTGATGCAATGAAAACATCAGCCGGAGCTTTGAACATTCTGCCCGTTTGCCGAGTGGGAAGTATGAGAAATACCCTTAAATGGTTACAAAACGAAGGTGTTGAATTGATCGCTGCCTCAGAAAAAAGCAGTCGTTTAATTTACGAAGTTGATCTGAAAAGACCTATTGCACTGATTCTCGGCAGCGAGGACAAAGGTGTCTCTAATGAGATTTTAAAGATGTGCGACCACCGCGTAGCAATTCCTATGAACGGCACAATAGAATCACTCAACGTGTCAGCTGCAGCTGCCGTCATAATGTTTGAAGTTGTCAGACAACGAACTAATATTTAGGAAAGACTCTATCGTTTGCCAAACGAATAAGATATCCCGAGAAAGAAACCATTACTGTCGTGTCCGGGATTTCGGTTATTACCGCGAATTCCGGCATTTGACAGATGGACGTGACGAGCTCCGAGAAGTAACGACAACTCTGGGGTAAGATTAAATTCCATTCCTAACCCATATTTCGGAGTAAAATTCTGACGAGTTCCACGTCTATCATCTTCGGCAATAGGTTCCGGAAACTGCTTGGGGCCAACCACTATGCCAGCTCCCGTTTCAATAAACAATCTGAATTTGGAGCCATTACGCACATACCATCTTGCAAATAAACGGACTCCACCAAAAGGGTAATCTTCTTCCCCATAGTTAAAATTAAATCCCGTAAGTTCTACACCGAGTCCCATAAATTTACGTAGGTGAAATATGACACCTATATCTGAATAGGCTGCATTAGCTCGATGTTTACGATATCCCCAAGAGTATCCTGCATCCTGATAAACCGTAATTTTTTCTGCTAATTCAGGATTCTTATCTGTAAACAACAAGACTCCGGCGACAGCTAATCCTGTCAATGCGAATGCTGGTCCCTGATCAAGATTCAACGGACTGAATCCTAACGGATTCTGATACCATTTCGATCCTGCCTCAACCCGCTGTGGAGCTGACATCATCACAGCAGCAAGCAAAAGTAATATTACTTTTTTCATATTACAATTCATTCACATTAAATAACTTAGCCGTAATATCAAGATTCATTTCCAAGAACGAACCGATAACCATATCAGCGTGATTGATTCGCTCACGAGGATTTGTCGTTGGCAGTGCAATCACCTTCATTCCTGCACGATGAGCAGCTTCGATTCCTGCCAGTGCATCTTCGAAAACCAGACAATTTTCAGGTTCGACATTCATCAGTCTGGCTGCTGCAAGAAATATATCGGGTTCTGGTTTTGCACGAGATACCATTCTGGCGTATACTATTGCATCAAAATATTGCCGGATATTGCAACTATCCAACACGAAATCAATATTTTCAAGTGGAGCAGACGAACCTACTGCAATCTTGATTCCTATGTTCTTAAGTGAAATAATATAATCTACTATTCCGGGTGCTGGCTCAACCGTATCTGCATAGACATCTCTATAAAGAGCCTCCTTTTCGGCTTCAAATTTCAGTATATCCTCCTTCGTCAATTCACATCCGAAGAGAGCCGGCATTATTGCATCATTCGACCGACCATAAAGATTTTTCAGAGAGCTCTTTGAAAACGGCAATCCATATTTAGCACAAAACAATTCAAATGATTTTTCGTGTGCTTCAAGATTATCGACAAGCACTCCGTCCATATCAAAAATCACACCTCTATTCATAGCCTCTACAAATCAAAAATTCCGTCTGGAAGATTCATCACTACTATCTTATCGGTAATTTTCAACTCGACGATAAGGTCATCGTGAGCCGGAATCAGCACATCGCTACCCTCTCGTTCGACTTCAAACAACGGATTCATTTGATCGTCAATATAATCAATAATCGTTCCTTGTGACACATTATTGACAACAATTTCAAATCCGATGAGATCTTCCATATAGAGTTGATCGTCGTTTAAGGAATCGTCAATCCTATTCACAAAGAATTCCATACCGACCAACATTGAGGCACGTTGTTCATTGTCAAAATCGTCGAATATGACCGTTGCCTTAGTTGCACCACGTGTTGCAAACGAACTAATAAAAATAGGAGTCGGTAACGAGTCAATGGTGACCCATACCGGCTCCTTTGGATCAGTAAATTCCTCTGCAAAGTCCTCATAGAGTTGAACGATCAACTCGCCGTTATCACCATAAGTTCTGAGTATCTTACCCAGTACGACCTGTTCAACGCCAAGTTTCGAAATTCGAGTCACGACCGTCTCTCTGCTATTGGACCACTCACATTGGGGAATTATGCTTCAGCTGGAGTTTCTTCCGCTGGAACTTCAGCTGATTCAGCTTGTTCAGCTGCTGCGGCTGCTGCTGCAGCTTCTGCTTCAGCCTTTTTAGCTGCCAATGCTTTTGCACGAGCTTCTTTTACTTCAGCTTCTTTAGCCTGACGATCAGCTGCTTGTGAACGTTTGTCTTCAACAAGTTTTGAAGTTTTAGCTGCAATCTTAGCGGCTTTTTCATTCATCCATTTGTTGAAACGTTCTTCAGCTACGGCTTCTGTCAACGCACCCTTGCGAACACCTTCCAACAAGTGTTTTTTCATCATAACACCTTTGTAAGAAAGGATTGCACGACAAGTGTCGGTTGGTTGAGCACCATTCTGCAACCATTTGATTGCTCTGTCGAACTGAAGTTCGATCGTAGCAGGATTAGTGTTAGGGTTGTAAGTACCCAATTTTTCAATAAATTTGCCGTCACGCGGCGCCCTGCTGTCTGCCACTACGATATGATAGAAAGCATATCCTTTTTTATCGTGGCGTGACAACCTGATTTTTACTGCCATTTGTCCAGTTTTTAATCGGTTAATAATCACATTATCGCTTCCCCGAAGCGACCCACAAAGGTACTACTTTTTTTAGATGTAACAAAATTTTGCAGAGATTTTGCAAATATTTTTCAATTTTGGGTTAATGCCGAAAATAAAAGTTCTGCCTGAAGTCGATAGCCAGCACTCGTAAGATGTACACGATCGCGACTCATCAGCCCCGCTGAATACCAACGTTTCATACTTCCCTGACCACCACTAATTTCATACCAATCCCAAACGGCATATCCCAACTCATCAGCATACATTTTTAACACATCTGATGCTAGTCGGACATTCTTGTTAACGACATATCTACCTCCGATTTTTCGGCCATTTTCCATCGGTGTAGTAAACATTATTACCGTTTGGGGATTAGCCTCTCGCAGTGATGACACCAATGTCGAAATCTGATTATAAAAGTAATCTCGTGTAAAATTTCGTCCGAAAGATTCATTGGTTCCAAGCGAAACGATTGTCAAATTTGCATTAAGATTTTTTGTCCCAGCAATAACCGAATGTTTTTGATTGTAGTGTTCCATTGCAACACCGATAACACCTACTGCGTGGTAGAGTACACCAGCATCACCATTTTCGAGAGACATTGCATAGTATATCGGTCGTTGGAATCCTACTATTGTATTTCCTCTCAGTTCTACACTTTTAACAGATTTTCGTAGTGCAACCGTAACACAGTCAAGTCGTTCATCCGGACAACAGATTTCAGATCTCAAACTATCTTCCGCCTCCAACCTCGGAGCCTCAGTATGACAAAATATTCTCACTCGATCGAAATACTCATCACAACTCACTTTAAATACGATTTCAGATTGACAGGTTTCAAAAGCATAACCTCCCACACCAAGAGACAAGTCGTCGGTATCTGACATAAGTTTGGCAGTTATCCATTTTTGTGGCGATGTGACAGAATAGTCCTGATCCTCATAAATCGAGCTGTTACCAAATGGCACGATTAATCCTCTACCGGCCGAGCCGAATGCACTCTGCATCAATTTTCTGAAATGATCAGACCAAAATCCAGATACGATATGAGAGTCACCTATATGAGCAATCACAAACCTTGCCTCCGCAGAGTGACTTAATCCACGTCTGACACAATCCATTACACCACAAGGATCGTAGATTCGGTTTACGGAATCCAATCTATTGAGTTCTGTTCTATTGAGTTTGGAGTAAATATATACACTATCCGACTTCTGAGTAATATGATCTCCGCCACTCGGACTCGTTACAAATCCTGTTGCAATAAACAAAACAATAATTATTAAAATTTTTCCAATTCGATTCATTCCATTTGTGCTACTTGATTTATTGACGTAGTATCAACCTTGCACTGAATTTCTGAATATTTATTTTGTTTTCCCCACAACAGAGCTTTCACAAATGCATCGGCTATATATCGTCCGCCACGATAATTTATATGGGTATAATCTTTTGCTCCCCAACCACGGTCCACAAATTCAGACATCGAGTTTTCGCCACCCATTGCCTGGAATGTATTCCAAAAGAGGGTTTCGGTATTTTTGGCAATCTGTCGCTGTGCCGCAATCATAGTCTGCATTGTACTCATCGTAACAAACACACCCTCTTTAAGTACGTTTCTGTCAGGGACTCCCATTATCAGAATGTCGGCATTAGGGAAATTTCGTTTTATAACTCTCACAGCAGAGGTCATTTTTTGAGTATAACCATCATAGTTTGTTTGCTCTTCAGTCATTATATTCAACCCATACTGCAACACTACCAAATCACATTGCGACATCTCATTAATTTCTCGACTCACACGAATATTTGATGCCAGCAACTGAATCCCTGAACTGCCTCTCAACGACTGATTATCCACAGAGACTCCCTGCGGATTTTCCAGATACGCTCCATAGCATATGAATCGTCCCACCTTAGAGAATTCAAACTTAATATTTTTGATATTATCAGCCACTACAATCTGCTGAATCTTGCTATTGGAAGGCGGAGCAAAACTACGCACAATCGAATCATTTACTGTAATGGTTATCTCTGTCGAATCGCGATTAACAAACAACAATCTCGCAGTAGAGAAATTTTTCAGATGTCGTTTTGACTTCACTCCCGAAAATGAAACAGAAGCGCCCTCTTTCGGAATAAAAATCTGTCCTGACAATGAAAACGATTTAACATAGAGGGAATCCACGTCAGTGACATTCACCAAAGAGAGTGTCTCCATATCTGAACAAGAATGTTTAACACTCATTCTCATTGCCGATACCTGAGATTGCATCGGCATATATCCGACTCCACCACCGCCAAAAACATCTTGCAGTTTTTCCCTAACATCAATCGTAAATATATCACCTTCAATAAACGAATCACCCAAGAATACCACTCTGATAGGACGATCCATTTGAGAAATGCTATCCAGCTTTGCAAAAAAATTCTTCAGACCTCGGCCGTCTGCCGTAAAATCCTCAATCGGCACATACATACTATCAGGGAGCGTAGTCCTCAGCAACGAATCGGCACCTGGCAGATTTCTGGTTGCAGAATCTGATGATTCAGTTTTAACCTTCCAGACAATAGGCTCGGGTTTGATAGCAGTATCTCTCTTCAGGTCATTCTGAACAGAGAGTATCGTATCTGAAAATTGCTTTTCAATCAGGCTCAAAACACTATCCTGCGACAGATATGAAGTGTCAGACTGAATTGTATCACTTGTTGATGGATTGGTGTGAGGTTTATAAACATCCGACAATATATTTACCCGATGAAAATCGATTCCACCAATCTTAAAATCGGGAATAAATATCATTAGAATTAATACAGCTACGACAGTGGCAGTGAATGCCAATGTCACAGGTATGTAATTTTTATTGTCGAAATTATTCATAACACAACTTATCAGAACAATTCGAGTTGCTGTTCCTTCACCCGGAAAGTTTTTCTATGAAATGGTGACAATCCGAATTCGGCTACAGCCTTTCGGTGTTGTTCTGTCGGATAACCTTTATTCTCTCGCCAGCCATACTGAGGATATTGTTCAGCGAGTTCTTCAATATACTGATCACGATGAGTTTTTGCCAATATCGAAGCGGCTGCAATCGGACTAAATCTGCCGTCCCCCTTTACGAAACACACATAGGGAATATTCGTTGCAGGATAGAATCGGTTGCCATCTATCAGTAAAAATTCAGGAGTTACAGATAATTGTTCAACAGCACGATTCATTGCCAAAAACGATGCCCTCAAAATATTCATTTGATCAATCTCTTCGGCCGTAGCCGTTGCGACACTCCAGGCTACTGCTTCACGTTCGATTATCGGACGCAACAAATCTCGCTGGTGAGCAGTCAGTTTCTTAGAATCATTCAACAATGGATGATGAAAATCTTTTGGCAGAATAACCGCTGCTGCAAAGACTGCTCCCGCAAGACAACCACGTCCTGCTTCATCACACCCTGCTTCGATCAAATCTATGTTATAGTATGGTTCTAACATTATCTCTTTTTACTGCAAGTCCCTATGCTGTAAATTTCACATCAGTAGGTTTCGATTTCTCGAGCAACAGACTCCATCAACCAAAACGGTGTAGATGTTGCACCACAAACTCCTACCGAATTGGCTCCCACAAAGAAATTTTGATCTAACTGAGCCGGCTCCTCTATCAGTATTGTTTTCGGATTTGCCTTCAAACAACAGTTATACAACACTTTCCCATTTGAACTTTTTGCACCGGCAACAAATACAATAACATCGTGTTTTTTTGCAAATTCCATCAGATGGGGCTCACGATTAGCCACATTGCGACATATCGTATCGTGTACTTCAGGCTGACACTGACAATTTGCGACAAGTATATCCCTCACCTCACAAAACAGATCCAATGACTGGGTTGTTTGTGACAAGAAAATCACTGGGCGTGTGTAATCGACATTTTTCAGGTCGTCAGTTTTTTCCACCACGATTACCTCTCCTTCGACTTGCCCCACCAGACCGACAACTTCAGCGTGACCCTTTTTACCTAAAATAACCACTTGTCCACCGATAGTTCTCATCTTTTCATCTGCCTGACGCACCTTTTTCTGAAGTCGTGCGACGACGGGACACGTTGCATCAGTCAGGGTTACACCACACTCCTCTGCTCGCAGATAGGTTTGAGGTGGCTCGCCGTGTGCTCTTATGAGCAGATGCTTCCCTCGCAATTGGTCTGTCAGCATTTCGATACTGATTGTCTCCAAACCCAAATTTCTCAGTCGTTCGACCTCCACCCTATTGTGAACAATATCTCCTAACGACCAAACCTTTCCTGACTGGGTAAGTGCCTGTTCAGCCATCTCTATAGCTCGGACCACTCCAAAACAGAATCCCGATTTTAAATCTATCTCTACGTTCATAGTCCTAATCTTTTTATCTGCTGCTCAAACCACACCATTTCATCTTCGAGGGACATCTCAGAATTATCCAGTACAATTGCATCATCGGCCTGTTTCAACGGGCTCTCAGTTCGAGTCTGATCCTGCAAATCACGTTCTGCCAGATTAACCATTATATCTTCAATCGTAACATTTTCGCCCTTTGCCGTAAGTTCAGCATATCTGCGTTGAGCTCGAATCTCGGGTCTAGCCGTCATAAAAATCTTCAACTCTGCATCAGGAAACACCGTAGTTCCAATATCCCGACCATCCATTACAATACCCTTTCGTTGTCCCATTGTCCGTTGTTGTGCAGTCAAATAACGACGCACATCACCAATCGAACTTACGTGGCTGACCATACGACTAACCTCCATAGTTCTGATTAGGCTCTCTACATTTTCACCATTCAGATACAGGTCACTTGCCTGACGTTGGGCATTGAATACAAATTCGAGACGGATCTTTTCCAACGAGCTGACCAATCGTTCAACATCAATCTTGTCATTTTTGATTAATCCGTGTTCGATACCATAGAGTGTAACACCTCGGTACATCGCACCCGTATCGATAAAAGCATACCCCAAACGTACTGCAACACTCTTTGCAAATGTACTTTTTCCGCAAGATGAGAAACCATCAACTGCGATCACAATTTTTTTCATTTCAAACTGATTTAGGGAATATCTATTTTGTCAATGGGAGTATTGAAGAAAATACTGACTATGGCAATAATTCCGAGTGTAGCAATCAATGCACCTGAAATTCGGTTTATCCATAACAGATGTCGTGGACGAAATTTATTTCTCAGCAGACTGACAAGTGAAGTCAATGTCAGCCACCAGGTATTACCACCAAGATAGACTCCCAACAACAAGAACATACTGCTGATGATATGTCCACCCGAAGTGTATTGACCTACGCCCATTGCAGCAAAGAGTGATACGAACACCAGAATAAATGCAGGATTCGTCAAAGTAAGAAAGAATATTGTAATAAAATCGCTCCACAAACTACCTTTACCCGCACGATTTTTACGTATCTGCACTGCCGGATTTTTCAAAAATATGTAGACTCCCATAACAATTACACAGATTCCACCCAGCAACTTGAGCAGTGACATATGGGTCTCGACAAATGACATTACCAATGTCAGTGAGAAAACTGCAATAATAGCAAAAATCAAGTCAGCCGAAGCTGCCCCCAATCCAGACACCACTCCCGAACGATGCCCTTTACTGAGTGTTCGCTGAATGCACATCACACCAATAGGGCCCAGCGGAATCGAGGCCATAAAGCCTACAGAAAAGCCTTTTACAAAAAAAGAAAATGATTCTATAATCTCTGAAGTCATAACTAATTCTAAATTCACAAACGACAAAGATATGAAATTTTAATCTAAACTTTTTAAAAAGTTCAAACAATTATACCTATCTTTACGCACAATTTCACAAGTCGACATATATGCGAGCAAATATAATTTACACTCTGACGGCAGTTTTATTGTTCAGTTTGCCGTGGTTTGGTTGTGGAGGCTGGTCTCTTTTTGTGGCATTTGTACCTTTGTTAATGTTGCAGAAGCGATGCCTGAAGTTACGAGCTGAGGGACAACGCGGAAGATTTATTCCTTGGTCTGCTGCGACATTTTTTCTTTGGCAACTATTGACTACGTTCTGGATTTACAATGCAACTTTCGGAGGAATGTTGGCTGCCGTAGCAATCAACACCGGACTAATGACCGCCATCTTTTCTCTCTACCACAAGATGCATCTCAAAACTCCCAAAGCTCTGAGCAATACGATGTTCGTTGCTCTATGGCTGATGTTCGAGTACATATACCTTCACGGCGAAATTTCCTGGCCGTGGACTACTCTTGGATTCGGATTCGGCAACTCCACCTCGATAGTACAATGGTATGAATACAGCGGAGTACTCGGGGGGTCACTCTGGGTGTTGGTCTCAAATCTTTTAATTTTCCGTGCAATCATAAATCGCAGAAATATTACCCAATGGAGCATTGCTACAGGATGGCTGATTATTCCTATGATTATATCGGTCGTTATGCTGAAGGGGTATGAAGATGATGGCAACAAAAAAATAAATGTCCATATCATTCAGCCGAACATCGACCCTTACAACGAAAAATTCGGAGGGCTCTCCTCACAGCAACAACTCGGAATAATCCTGAACGAGGCCGAGAAAGCACCAACCAATACCGATTATTTTATTGCTCCCGAGACAGCAATCGACCGTATCTGGGAAGATAATATCGAATCTGCGTGGAACATTCAATCAATACGCAAATTTCTGAAAATAAAATATCCCGATGCAGAATTCATCACAGGAGCATCTACCCATTTGAGATATGCTCCGGGAGAAACGCCTTCGATTACGGCAAGATACTCTCGTCTTCAAGAACTCTGGTATGATAACTACAATTCGGCACTCAAAATTGATACAACATCCGATGTCGCAATCTACCACAAATCGAGACTTGTTCCGGGTGTTGAAATGATGCCCTATCCCAAAATGATGAAATTTCTTGAAAAGCATTTCCTCGATTTAGGCGGTATGTACGGACAACTCGGCACTCAACCTAACCGAGAAGTATTTATTTCAAATGACAGTATCTGTACTGCTACGGCTATCTGTTACGAATCTATTTATGGTGATTACCTCGGAGAATTCATACGTAACGGAGCCCAAGTTCTGTTCATTATAACCAATGATGGTTGGTGGAAAGATACCCCCGGCTACCGTCAACACTTCTCATTTGCACGCTTGAGAGCAATCGAATTCCGACGCTGGATTGCACGTTCGGCAAATACGGGAATCTCAGGCATTATCTCCCCGTGTGGAGAAATAATCAAGTCTGCCGGATGGAACAAACAAACTTCAATCAGCCACTCGTTGACACTTAATAACAATATCACATACTACGCAAAGTATGGCGATTGGATTGGCCGTATCGGACTATACGTAGCATTTCTCGGACTATTATATTGGATAGCATATTCCACAAAGAAACGCAATCTGCTGGTTGATTAAACAATGACTCTATGGACTCGACTCTGATCAGATTCTTTGGCAACGATGCCGTAAGATTACAGACACAAGAACTTGCGATAAGTGCTACAAGCAGTTTGTCTGAACAAATTGTCACAAGTACATTGTTGGTAATAGTCTTTATGCTATACAACATAATGATTTACAGATATCGAAGAACCATCTCCGAAATTTTTCAGATATTTCGTCTTAAAGACCAACTGTCAAAACTCATTGACGAACATAGTTCTGCACTCAAACGAGTCTCGATAATAAGCATTTTTGTAGCTGTAGGTGCAATATTGGCATATGCCTTGAGATGTAATTATCATTTCAAATTGATCAACGTCGAGTTATTCAATCTCAGTGGCTGGCAATTTGTGCTTCTTGCAACAGCAGCACTCTTACTAACACTCTCTATCTATCGGTATCTTTTATCGAGAATTATCGGAATCTGCATCGGAAGAATGGATTTTATCCGCAAACTATCCATTCAAAACGGCATTCTCTTTTCGGTTGCAGTCGTAATAATTACCCCGTGGATTCTATTAGGTTCGATGACTTCAGGTCTGTTGTGGAATATCTCATCTATAATAATTGCCATATTGCTCATTTTCAGCATTTTATTCGCGATAAATCGTATGTTGATTTTTTTTATCGACAAAAAAATTTCAATTTTCCAATGGTTTTTGTACCTTTGCGGGGTCGAAATTTTGCCGTGTAGCTTTATTATTGCCTTGATTTTCAGACAATAATACTCTGATAATGTGATAATTACATATGAATTTTTAGGCAATTTTTGCGATAAAAAATTGTAAATTTCGACGTTAGTTGTGAATTAAAATTGAAATAAATTTTTGAGCGTGAAAATTAAGAATATACTTGTTTCTCAACCGGCTCCTGCAATGGTTGAAAAGTCGCCCTTTTACGAGTTGATCCAAAAGTATAATCTCGAAATTGAATTTACCCCGTTCATTAAAATCGAAGGGACCTCTGTCGCAGATTTCAGGAAACAACGCATTGATGTGTTGGCACACACAGCTGTGATTTTTACCAGCCGTGCTACGATTGATAATTTCTTCCGCGTCTGCGAACAGGCTCGTATCACAATCCCCGAAACAATGAAATATTTCTGCATTGGCGAAGCAATCGCACTATATCTCCAGAAATATATCATATACCGCAAACGTAAAATATGAAAGCTACTATATCATGAATGACAGTTTTCCCTCTAT
>CAJGBR010000015.1 GCA_904501625.1 uncultured Rikenellaceae bacterium | reverse complement strand
TACACATCCAGAATGAAGGGATGGTGAAGTTATCAGTGATTTGCAGGTCTTTAAATCCTGTCATATTTTCAATGATACCGGCAGGTCCACATACGAATACGGCTCCGACCAGAACCATCAGAAAAATTGAGAACAAACGCATAAATTGTTTGACTCCGTTGCCGAGATATTTACCTATCAGTTCAGGAAGACTCTGTCCGTTGTTTTCGAGTGAAATCATACCTGAAAGGTAATCGTGCATTGCTCCGAAGAATATACCACCGAGAGTAATCCATATAAATGCAACGGGGCCATATACGGCACCAAGTACGGCACCAAAGATAGGTCCGAGTCCTGCGATATTCAGCAATTGAATGAGTAGTGTTTTCCATAGTGGCATCGGAACAAAGTCTACACCATCGAACATCTTTTGTGATGGAACTTCTCGTAAACCGCTGACTCCAATTTCTTTTTGTAGATACTTGCCGTATGTGAAATACGATACAATCAGCAGTGCAAAGCAAACTATAAATGTTATCATTGTACAAAAATTTTATATTGCACAAAGATAAAAATATTTTTAATCGATTGTTTTTTTGTGTGAAAAATGTGCCGAAATTTAAACTTTTGTAGAAACCAAATCTATTTTGAAAGTTTCACCTTCGGTCGCTTCGAGTGTATTGGGGAATATTTCACGAGCCTCGTTGAGCAGCGGCTCTGCACTCTTGTATCGCGATGAATGATGGCCTATAATTAATTTTTTTACTTCGGCTTTGAGTGCAATTCGTGCAGCTTGTTTGGCTGTAGAGTGTCCTGTTTTTCGGGCCATTGTATGTTGGTCCTCGGCAAATGTTGCCTCGTGGTAGAGTAGGTCTACGCCTGAGACAATCTCTGCAACACGTCCAGATGCACTCGTATCTGAACAATAGGCATAACTGCGAGGTGTATATGGACTATATGTTAATTGGTCATTTTCAATGATTTGCCCATCTGTCAGACGTAGTGGACTACCGGCTTTTATGGCAACAATTTCCTGCAATGAGAGTTCGTAGCGTTCTATGCTCTCTTTGCGTACATTAAGTGGTGGATTCTTTTCCCGAAACAGATAGCCTGTTGATGCGATACTATGACGAAGTGGAATGGTCCATACCTCCATAACTTTATTTTCATAAATCAGTTGATGTTGGGTATGGTCTACCTCGTGGACCTTTATTTCGTATTGTAGCTCGCTTTCGAACAGCTCTTTGTGATATTCGATGTACTTTGAAATTGGAGCTGGGGCGAAGATATTAAGCGGAGTCCGTTTTCCCAGAAATCCAAGTGTAGAAATTATGCCGGGTAGTCCGAACACGTGATCACCGTGCAGATGTGATATGAAAATATTATTGATTTTCAGAGGATTGATCTTGTATCTTCTGAGTTGAATTTGAGTCGCTTCGCCGCAGTCAATCAAATAAAACTGCTCACGTACGTTCAGTACGTGAGCAGAATGGTGTTTATGATTGTCGGCCACAGCCGAACTCGAACCGAGAACGGTGACCTCGAATCTCATTGGATTATTCTTGTTTAGCTTCCAATTGGCTCTTCAATTCAGACAAGCCTGTCACATCACCCAAAGTTGTTTTTTCCATCTTTGCGTTGATCATTTGAACAGTTACTTGATCTTTGTCTTTTTGGCGAGCTTCTGCTTTTGCCGCAGCACGTTCAGCTTTTTCTTCGGCACGTTTAGCATCGTCGAACAGACGAGTGTGAGACAATGTGATGCGTTTTGTTGATTTTGAGAATTCGATAACTTTGAATTGAGCTGTTTCACCTACTTTCAAAGTTGAGCCATCTTCTTTAACCAATTGTTTTGTCGGTGCAAAACCTTCAACGCCGTCGAGGATTACGATAGCACCCTTGTCGCTGATTTCTTGGATTTTACCTTCGTGAACTGTATCTGTTTGATATTTAGCTTCGAAAGCATTCCAAGGATTTTCTTCGAGTTGTTTGTGACCGAGACTCAAGCGACGATTTTCTTTGTCGATTTCGAGAACGATAACTTCGATTGTTGAACCAATTTGAGTGAATTCAGACGGGTGTTTGATCTTCTTAGTCCAACTCAAGTCTGAGATGTGAATCAAACCATCAACGCCTTCTTCGATTTCTACAAATACACCGAAGTTAGTGAAGTTGCGTACTCGTGCTGAGTGTTTAGTTCCAACAGAGTATTTAGCTTCGATGTTTTCCCACGGATCTTGAGACAATTGTTTGATACCCAAAGACATCTTACGTTCTTGTTTGTCGAGAGTCAAAATAACTGCTTCAACTTCGTCACCCACTTTCATAAATTCTTGAGCAGAACGCAAGTGTTGTGACCAAGACATTTCAGAAACGTGGATCAAACCTTCAACACCTGGCGCGATTTCTACGAATGCACCATAATCAGCCATTACAACTACGCGACCTTTAACTTTGTCACCAACTTTGAGGTCAGCATCCAAAGCGTCCCAAGGATGAGCTGTCAATTGTTTCAAGCCGAGAGCGATACGTTTCTTTTGATCATCGAAATCAAGGATAACCACGTTGAGCTTCTGATCAAGAGTCAGGATTTCTTCTGGGTGGTTAACGCGACCCCAAGACAAGTCTGTGATGTGAATCAAACCGTCTACGCCGCCCAAGTCGATGAATACTCCGTAAGATGTGATATTTTTAACTGTGCCTTCAAGGATTTGACCCTTTTCAAGTTTAGAGATAATTTCCTTCTTCTGTTGTTCGAGTTCAGCTTCGATAAGAGCTTTGTGCGAAACTACTACGTTACGGAATTCTGCATTAATCTTAACAACTTTGAATTCCATAGTTTTGCCTACGAATACATCGTAGTCACGGATAGGTTTAACATCAATTTGTGAACCCGGCAAGAATGCTTCGATGCCGAATACGTCAACGATCATACCACCTTTAGTGCGGCATTTGATGTAACCTTTGATGATTTCGTCTTTTTCCAAAGATTCGTTTACGCGATCCCAAGAACGCAATTGACGAGCCTTTTTGTGAGACAACATTAATTGTCCTTTTTTGTCTTCTGCACTTTCCACATAAACTTCTACCTTTTCACCGATAGCAAGTTCAGGATTGTAGCGGAATTCGCTGATTGCGATTACGCCTTCACTTTTGTAGCCGATGTTTACAACAACTTCGCGCTTTGTGATTGCAATTACTGTACCTTCAACAACTTCACCCACTTGGATGTGAGAGAGTGTTTGACCATACTTCTCAGAGATTTCGTCTCTTGAGGTTCCTCCGTAGACGTCAGAGTCATTTTCGAATGCATCCCAATTGAATGTAGCCAAATCAGCTGATGCGTTCAATACTTTTTCTTCCATGTTAGACATTAGGTTAATTCGTTTTCTAATTAGTAAGTTAGACTTTATTTATAGTGCTCTCCAAAATTTTGAGCGCCGCAAAGATAGTGACAATTTTCTTCAATTCAAAGAATTAATGTGTTTTATTTTGTACTAAGTCCTGAAAATAATTGTTATCTTTGCACTAAATTAAGTTTCTTGTAATTTTTGTAGATTATGGCGCAAAAAACTAATGTTACTACAGATCTTTCAGACTATGATTTGAAGTTTTTAAGATTGTTATCCAAGAAGTTCCGTAATGTGGCTGAGGCTACAACTGAGATAATAAACCTTTCGGCGATATTGAATCTGCCTAAGGGAACCGAGCACTTTATGACTGACATCCACGGTGAGTATGAGGCGTTCAATCACGTGCTGAGAAATGCTTCGGGGGTTATCAAAAGAAAAATTAACGATATTTTTGGCGGTACACTGCTCGATAGTGAGAAAACCGAACTGTGTACACTGATATATTATCCCGAACAAAAGTTGCCTTTGATTAAGGAAAAGGAACAGGAGATAGATGCTTGGTATCGAAAAACATTATTCCAACTGAATATTGTATTGAGGGCAGTATCTTCGAAGTATACCCGTTCAAAGGTGAGAAAGGCTTTGCCGTCAGATTTTTCATACATCATTGAGGAACTGTTGCATGAATCGGATCAGCGTCCGAATAAACACGATTACTTTAATGGAATCATTGACTCGATAATCTCGACAGGCCGAGCAGATGATTTTATCATTGCAATTTCGAGTGTGATTCAACGACTCACTATTGATTCACTGCACATTGTGGGAGATATTTACGACCGTGGTCCTGGAGCACACATCATTATGGATACCCTCGAAAAATATCACGCTGTGGATATTCAATGGGGTAATCACGATGTGCTGTGGATGGGAGCAGCTGCGGGTTGTGAAAGTTGTATTGCAAATGTGATTCGTATATCAATGCGTTATGCAAATCTCGAAACAATTGAAGATGGTTACGGGATTAATCTGTTGCCATTGGCTACATTTGCAATGGATGTATATAATGATGATCCGTGTGACGCTTTCACACCTAAAGTTGGGACTGATAATCCATATAAAGAAAAGACTCTTAGGTTGATGGCTCAGATGCATAAGGCTATTGCAGTGATTCAATTTAAGTTAGAGTATGATATCATTAAGCGTAGACCTGAGTTTGGAATGGAAAACAGAAATCTGCTTGATAAAATAGATTTCGAGAGAGGAGTAGTGAATATTGGTGGGGCGGAATATCCGATGAAAGATATGAATTTCCCGACAATTGATCCTAAAGATCCGTATACGCTGACTGACGAAGAGAGAGAGCTGATGGATCGTCTGAAAGATTCATTCATTAATAGCGAAAAACTTGAACGTCATATTCGTTTGATGTACACTAAAGGTTCTTTGTATAAGATTTGCAATTCAAACCTAATGTATCATGCATCAATTCCACTGACTAAAGAGGGTGAATTTAAGAAAGTTAAGATCCAAGATGTTGAATATTCAGGCCGATCGTTACTGGATAAGATAGATCAATTAGTAAGAGAGGCATATTTCTCGGGTGAAAATAGTAATCAACGTGAATTTGCAGTGGATTTTATGTGGTATTTGTGGTGTGGTCCGGATTCGCCGTTGTTTGATAAGGATCAGATGACAACTTTTGAACGTTACTTTATTGCAGATAAGGCTACGCATAAAGAACGAAAAGGAGCATATTACTCATTGATGTCTGATGAAGATATATGCATAAAAATACTGCACGAATTTGGAATTGCTAATGATGAACATTCTCACATCATTAATGGTCATATTCCTGTTAAAACGATTAAGGGTGAGAGTCCAATCCGCGCCAATGGTCGACTGCTTGTGATAGATGGCGGATTCTCGAAGGCTTATCAGCCTGAAACAGGTATAGCAGGTTATACATTGGTGTTTAATTCATACGGTTTGTCGTTAATTCAGCACCAGCCGTTTGAATCTACCAAGAAAGCAATCGAAGAGGGTCGTGATATTATTTCATCAAGAATGGTGCTTGAGACAACAACTCAGAGAATGCACGTGAGAGATACAGATATTGGTCAAGATCTGCTTAAACAAATAGCTGATTTGGAAAGGCTGCTCGAAGCTTACAGCAGTGGCTTGATTGCTGAGTCAAGATAATATTAGTGTTAAATTTTGAGAACAAATAAAATTTAAAGAAATGTTTTCAGGTATAGTTGAAGCTACGGCAAGAGTCGTAGAGATTGTTAAGGATAAAGATAATGTGCATTTTACTCTTCAGACACCGCTGGCTCACGAATTGCATATTGACCAGAGTGTTGCACACAATGGTGTATGTTTGACAGTTGTTGCTCTGAATGAAGATAGATATACGGTTACTGCAATTCGCGAGACATTGTTGAAATCGAATTTGGGCCTGCTGAAAGAGGGCGATTTGGTAAATCTTGAACGCAGTATGCGTCCTGATGCCCTGCTGGACGGACATATTGTTCAGGGCCACGTGGATCAGACTGCAGAATGTGTCGCACTAACCGAGGCTGAAGGTAGTTGGTATTACACCTTCAGATATGACGCATCGTTGGGTAACATAACCGTAGAGAAGGGATCGGTTGCTGTAAACGGAGTGAGTCTGACAGTTGTGAATTCAAAAGAGGGTGAGTTTCAGGTGGCTATAATTCCTTATACTCACGATCATACAAATTTCTGTAATATAGTGCCAGGAACTATTGTCAATCTAGAATTTGATATCGTGGGCAAGTATATTACCCGATTGATGCAGAATTATATGAAAAAATAGATTGTTCGCGGACGAATGTCTGATGATTTCAGGTTTGCAGTGTGGTTGCAGACCTGAAATTTTTTTATTGAATGAATCATAGTGCATCTAAATAGATGATACTCTTTTTGTTTGTTAATGTTATTTTTGATACCTTTGTGCGGTTTAATCCCGATTTGGGAGAGTTGAAAACAAAAAATTGAACTATGAATATTGCAATTGTCGGTACGGGATATGTCGGTCTTGTCTCGGGAACCTGTTTCGCAGAGATGGGTATAAACGTAACCTGTATTGATGTGGATCAAAATAAAATTGAGAGACTTAAAAATGGCGATGTGCCAATCTATGAACCGGGTCTCGATGATATGGTGAAACGAAATGTTGCTGCAGGTAGACTTAAGTTTGCAACAAGTTTGTCCTCTTGTATTGATGATGTCGAAATCGTCTTCTCGGCAGTGGGAACTCCGCCTGATGAGGACGGATCGGCTGATTTGCAGTATGTGTTGTCTGTTGCCAGAGAGTTCGGACGCAACATTAAGAAATATACCATATTGGTAACTAAGTCTACGGTGCCTGTCGGTACAGCTGCCAAGGTTAAGCAGGCTATCAAACAAGAATTGGAATTGCGTGGCGAACAGATCGATTTTGAGGTGGCATCTAACCCTGAATTCTTGAAAGAGGGTGCAGCAATCAAAGACTTTATGTCACCTGACAGAGTCGTGGTCGGAGTTGAATCGGAACGTGCTCAAAAGTTGATGACTAAATTGTACAGACCGTTTTTAATCAATAATTTCCGAGTTATATTTATGGATATTCCGTCGGCCGAAATGACAAAGTATGCAGCAAACTCGATGTTGGCTACACGTATATCGTTTATGAATGATATTGCCAATTTGTGTGAGCTGGTCGGTGCGGATGTTAATATGGTGCGTAAGGGTATTGGTTCTGATACACGTATCGGTTCGAAATTTCTCTATCCCGGTTGTGGATATGGAGGCTCGTGCTTTCCGAAAGATGTGAAGGCTTTGATTAAAACTGCCGAACAGAATGGTTATAAAATGAGAGTACTCGAGGCCGTGGAAGATGTTAATGCATTGCAGAAACTTGTCTTATTCAAAAAACTGAACAAATACTATAATGGCGATTTGGCTGGAAAAACAATCGCAATGTGGGGCTTGTCTTTTAAACCTGAAACAGATGATATGAGAGAGGCAACGTCACTTGTATTGATTGATAAACTTATTGAAGCTGGTTGTCAGGTAAAGGTTTATGATCCGGTGGCAATGACAGAGTGTAAACGCCGAATTGGAGATAGGGTAATTTATTGTCAGGATATGTATGATGCGGCGGAGGGTGCAGATGCACTGTTGATGGTTACCGAGTGGAAAGAGTTCAGAATGCCATCTTGGAATGTGCTGAAAAAGGTAATGAAGAGACGATTGGTAATTGATGGTCGAAATATTTATGATAAAGCAGAGCTCGTTTCATTGGGATTTGAGTATGATAAGATCGGTTAAAATGTGAATATAAAATAAAAAATAATGAAAGGAATTGTACTTGCAGGCGGTAGCGGAACAAGATTATACCCGATAACAAAAGGTGTGAGCAAACAGTTACTTCCGATATATGATAAGCCGATGGTTTACTATCCGATTTCAGTGCTGATGTTGGCCGGAATTAGAGATATATTGATTATTTCTACACCGATAGATTTGCCTATGTTTAAACATCTGCTGGGAGATGGTAGCGACTATGGAGTCAGATTCGAATATGCCGAACAACCATCCCCGGACGGATTGGCTCAGGCGTTCCTGATAGGTGAGAAGTTTATTGGCAATGATTCAGTATGTCTGGTGCTTGGCGATAATATCTTCTATGGACAGGGATTTACGGGAATGTTGCAAAACGCTGTTGCTACAGCTGAACGAGATAATAAGGCAACAATCTTTGGATATTGGGTCCCGGATCCTGAGAGATTTGGTGTGGCTGAAATCGATGCTGAAGGTAACGTGATTTCACTTGAAGAGAAACCTAAAGAACCAAAATCTAATTATGCAGTTGTTGGATTATACTTCTATCCCAATAAGGTGGTTGAAGTGGCTAAGTGTATTAAGCCGTCTGCTCGCGGTGAATTGGAGATTACCACTGTCAATGATTGGTTTAGACGAGATGGCGAACTGAAACTGCAAACGCTGGGACGTGGTTTTGCGTGGTTGGATACGGGAACTCACGATTCTCTCTATGAAGCCTCGACATTTGTTAATGTAATTGAAAGCCGTCAGGGAGTGAAACTTGCTTGTCTTGAGGAGATTGCCTGGAGAAAAGGGTGGATCAACGATGACGACCTGTTGAGATTGGCTGAGCCGATGAAGAAAAATGCTTACGGACAGTATATGATTAAGCTTGCGACAAGAAAATGAGTGTAATCAAAACTGATATCGAAGGTGTCCTGATTATTGAACCAAAGATTTTTGGAGATCATCGCGGATACTTTTTTGAGAGTTTCAATGCCGAACGATTCCGTACAGAGACTGGTGTTGATGTCGATTTTGTTCAGGATAATGAAAGTTTCTCTTCATATGGAGTGTTGAGAGGGTTGCACTATCAGTTGCCACCTTATGCTCAGAGCAAACTCGTGAGAGTAGTAAAAGGACGTGTGTTGGATGTGGCTGTAGATATACGTAAGAGTTCTCCGACTTTTGGCCGATATGTAGCAGTGGAATTGACTGAGGATAATCATCGACAATTTTTTCTGCCGCGTGGAATGGCTCACGGTTTCGTAGTGTTGAGTCAGCAGGCTATATTCCAATATAAGTGTGATAATTACTACCATCCTGAGGCCGAAGGAGCAATTGCTTGGAACGATCCTCAAATCGGAATAGAGTGGGGTATTGTTGCTGAGGATATAATATTGTCGGAAAAGGATACGAAACATCCGATGTTGGCTGATGCAAAATTGTTTGAATAATGAATATTCTTGTTACAGGTGCTAATGGTCAGTTGGGTCGCGAGTTGCAACTTGTAACCCGTGGAAGTGGTGATCACTACATATTTACAGATGTAGATACGCTGGATATAACAGATGCCGTGGCAGTGAATCGCATTGTCGAAACTCATTCGGTTGAGGTTATTGTTAACTGTGCAGCCTATACTAATGTCGAAAAGGCTGAAGATGAAGAGTGTGTCGCAGAGTTAATAAATAGTGTTGCAGTCGGAAATCTAGCCGCAGCAATGAAGAGTGTCGGTGGAGTGCTGATTCACGTGTCGACCGATTATGTGTTTGGTGGAAATGTGAATAATACACCAATTGGTGAGCAGGAGTCGGTGAATCCGACGGGTGCCTATGGTAGAACAAAACTTGCCGGAGAGGTGCAGATTGCTCAATCAGGTTGTCGTTCAATTGTCATTCGTACAGCGTGGCTCTATTCTGAATATGGAAAGAACTTTGTTAAGACGATGTTAGATGTTACGGCAACTCAGCCATTGCGTAAAGTCGTGATTGATCAGGTGGGAACTCCTACCTATGCGTATGATTTGGCCGCAGCAATTGTTAAAATCATAAATGACCGTAATTTTGAATGTGGAATCTACCACTATTCAAACGAGGGTGTATGTTCTTGGTATGATTTTGCAATAGAAATTGCATCTGTAGCAGGACATTGCAATTGCAAAATAGTTCCCTGTCGCAGTGGAGAATTCCCGACTAAAGTCGTAAGGCCAAGTTACTCGGTGTTGGATAAGACTAAAATAAAGACTATATTCGGAGTGGATGTTCCACATTGGAAAGAGTCTTTGGTAAAGTGTATTAATAATTTGAAAAGCACGATATGAAAAATATATTGATTACAGGAGGAGCCGGATTTATCGGTTCTCACGTCGTAAGATTGTTTGTGAATAAATATCCCAATTATAGAATTGTCAATCTTGATAAACTAACATACGCGGGAAATCTTGCAAATCTGAAAGATGTCGAGCAGGCAGAGAATTATCACTTCGAGAAGTGTGATATATGTGATTTTGACCGTATTGTTGAAATCTTCAAAAAGTATGACATTGATGGTGTAATACACTTGGCTGCAGAGAGTCACGTCGACAGATCAATCAAAGATCCGTTTACCTTTGCACGTACCAATGTTATGGGAACACTTTCGCTGTTACAGGCCGCTAAACTCTGCTGGAATGGCGAGTGGGAGGGTAAACGTTTCTACCACATTTCGACAGACGAAGTGTATGGAGCCCTTGAATTTGACGGAACATTATTTACTGAAACTACAAAATACGACCCTCACAGTCCGTATAGTGCCTCAAAGGCATCAAGTGACCACTTCGTACGTTCGTTTCACGATACATACGGAATGCCGACAATTGTTACTAATTGTTCAAATAATTATGGACCATATCAATTCCCTGAAAAATTGATGCCTCTTTTTATTAATAATATTCGAAACGGTAAGCCGCTGCCAGTTTATGGTAAGGGTGAAAATGTGAGAGATTGGCTCTATGTTGAGGATCACGCACGTGCTATTGATTTGATATTCCACAAAGGAGAAATTGCCGAAACTTACAATATCGGAGGATTTAATGAGTGGCGTAATATCGACCTAATACGAGTGCTGATTAAGACTGTCGACAGATTGTTGGGTAATCCTGAAGGTGCGAGTGAACGGTTGATTACCTATGTGACAGACCGTGCTGGACACGATTTGAGGTATGCAATTGATTCACGAAAGTTGAAAAACGAATTGGGCTGGGAACCATCATTGCAGTTTGAAGAAGGTATTGAAAAAACCGTCAAATGGTATATTGATAATCAGTCCTGGATAGATAATATTACCTCTGGTGAGTATGAAAAATACTACGAAGAGATGTATGCTAACAGATAGTTGTTGCTCTTTGACGATTTGAAAATATCAAAACAAGAGTAATAATTTCAGTCAGTGGCATTGCCAACCAGATTCCGATTTCTCCTGCTGCAAGAGGCATCAGTAAAAAGCACGGAATTAGTATGATGCCACATCGCATCAGTGAATATAACGTGGCTGTAGCAGCTCGTTCGATACTTTGATAGTAACCAATCAGTGCTACATTCAGAATGTATGGAATGAACCCTATGGCAACATAGGGTATTCCTTTTGTTGCGAGTTGGTAGGCATTGCATTCTGAAGATAAAAAGAAACTTGTAATTATGCTATTCCCGAATACGAGTGTAAGTGTAATGACAATGCCTATAATGACAGAAGTCTTAATCATTAATTTACGAGTTAAAAATACACGTTGCGAGTTGTTGGTCCCGTAGTTGAAACTGATGATTGGTTGTGCCGATTGAGCTATGGCATTTCCTGTCATAAATACAAATGGCAGTACATAACACACGACAGAAAATGCAGCAACACCATCTTCGCCTAAATATTTGAGAAATACATAGTTGCCAATAAACATCAGGACTCCGATGCACAAATCTCCGAGTAGTGCTGAGAAACCAAGTTTCGATTGGTAACCGATATTGCGTAGAGTCAGTTTAAGGCTTTTAATGCTGAATTTGATTCGGCAAAGATGTATATTTTTCTTTAGAAACAGAATGTAGTATATTGCCAAAATTCCGCCGCACCAACATCCTGTCATCGTTGCAATGGCAATGCCTTCGAGTCCCATATCAAAGATGAATAAGAATACGTAGTCGAGGATTACGTTGATAATTGAAGGTAACGATGAGCATATCATTGCATATTTGGGTGAGCCGTCAAGACGGATAATCAGTTGTCCCGTACACGAGAGAAATATTGCAACGAATGCTAATGATAGCCATTTTTGGTATTCCAATACGTAAGGCAACAGCTGGTCTGACGCTCCGAGTAACCGACTCGTTGGAACTGCAAAAATATTTACCAATAGTAATAGTATGGTAGCAATCACTATCCCGCAAATCACCGATTGGGTGAAATTGATATTGGCTGCCTTTTTATTCCCGCGAGAGAGGTGTATTGATGCGACAACCGAACAGCCTATGCCCAGCATAAGTCCGATGCCGCTGACAAGTAGCCATAACGGGCAGAAGATGTTTACTGCCGCGAGAGCATTGCTACCGATGCCTCGTCCGACGAAAGCTCCGTCAATCGTAGTCATCAGGGACATACAGACCATTCCGATAAATGTGGGAATAAACATTTTTCGGAATAATATTCCAATGTCGGCATTGCCGAAATCAATGCTGTCGCGATTCATAACAAGTCAAAAAAAAAATCTCGACCATACATAAGCCGAGATTCAAAAAACTTGTAGCGAGACCCGGGATTGAACCGGGGACCTCATGATTATGAATCATGCGCTCTAACCAGCTGAGCTATCTCGCCGTAAAAATCTTTGCAAAAGTAGAGTTTTTTTTATTATCTGCAAAATTTTTTGGTGATTTTTTATTCAAAAAAAACTTGATCTGAAATGAAAAAGGACATAACAACTGATAAATTAGAGTGTTATGTCCCTTTCGCTATTGAAAAGATTATTTTACAATAATCAAAAAATAGTTCTTTTTACCCTTCTGAATGAGCAATTGTTTGTTGTTCAGAAGATCATTTTCGTTGATAGTACGGTCGATTGTTGTTACTTTTTCTTTATTCAGACTAACTCCACCACCCTGTACGAGTTTGCGCATTTCACTTTTAGATGGGAATATTGGACATAGTTCGGTACAAAGATTCAGAATGTTTGTATCGGCGAGAACTGCACGATCAACTTCGAATGTCGGAACTCCCTCAAAAACTTGCATCAAAGTTTGTTCGTCAATCGAACGCAGTGCTTCGGTTGTAGCTTGACCAAACAAAAGTTCAGATGCTTTAACTGCTTTTTCATACTCTTCGCGAGAGTGGATCATTACTGTAACCTCTTCAGCAAGTCGTTTTTGCAGTTGACGAAGATGCGGAGCTTCGCGGTGTGCTGAGATGAGATTTGCGATGGTCTCTTGGTCGAGCATCGTAAAAATGCGAATGTAACTTTCTGCATCTTCATCGCTGACATTAAGCCAAAACTGATAGAACTTATATGGTGATGTATAGCGTGCATCGAGCCAAATATTGCCTGATTCTGTTTTGCCGAACTTGGTTCCGTCTGCTTTTTTAATTAGTGGGCAGGTCACAGCAAATGCTTCTGCACCGAGTTTGCGACGTATGAGCTCGGTGCCAGTAGTGATGTTGCCCCATTGGTCAGAACCACCCATTTGCAGTTTACAGTTTTTACTCTGGAACAAGTGTAGAAAGTCGTAACCCTGAACAAGTTGGTATGTAAATTCTGTGAATGACATTCCGTCGCCTTGTCCGTTGAAGCGTTTTTTGACCGAGTCTTTTGCCATCATATAGTTGACGGTGATCATCTTACCGACATCGCGAATGAAGTCAAGGAAAGAGAACTCCTTCATCCAGTCGTAGTTGTTTACAAGTTCAGCTGCATTTTCAGCACTTGAATCGAAATCTACAAGGTGACTGAGTTGAGCCTTGATAGCCTCTTGGTTATGACGTAGTGTCGTCTCATCGAGCAGATTTCTTTCCTGAGATTTGCCTGACGGGTCACCAATCATACCAGTTGCTCCGCCTACAAGGAATATAGGTTTGTGTCCGCAACGTTGAAAATGTTTCAATATCATAATGCTGACAAGGTGGCCGATGTGTAATGAATCTGCCGTGGGGTCAATGCCGACATAGGCCGTTGTCATTTCTTTGGCGAGTTGTTCTTCAGTTCCTGGCATAATATCGTGTATCATACCACGCCATTTCAGTTCTTCTATAAAGTTCATTTGTGTAAGATTTTCGTTATAAAGCATTATTTGAATCGCCAGGGAATTTGGCCATAAATACCATATTTTCAAGTTGGCGATAGTAGTTGCGTTTAGGTTTCTTCGGTGAGTAGAGGTAGTTGTCAATTACGATGACACGATTTGTTCGTGTGTCAAGAGTCGAATAACTGATGAACGGTCCACCCATATAGTCGTTTTCCACATCCCAGAAGCCTCTGATTTCGTACCATTCGCGACCATTGATCATAAGACGGCGAATCTGACGTTCGGCAACCTCTTCTGACGCTGTTGTCATATATGATCCTTCAGATGGTCCCGGAATATATTTATTCATAAATTTATTCCTGTTTTCAATCATTTTGTTCAGGGTGAATGTTGCTGGACCCTCATACGGATATGAGTAAATCACCACGCCCTGACTAATCAAAGGTAATTCATTCGAAATCCATAGAAAATCAGGAACATTTACGCGCAGACGATATTCGACGGGTAAGGTCAGCGTAAAGTCAAATTTTTTCTGGATTAGTTCTTGTAACTCACCATTGTATTTGTTTTGAGTCGATTCGACAAATTTGTCACGTTCGAACATATTGATGATGGTTTTCAGAGCTGAACCTTTCAGAGATACATAACTCATAATTGCCGAGTCGGAAGGACCTGTTACGGTAATCAAAATCTGCGGGGTAGCATAGTGGTCGTATGTAGCCTGCATTTGTGTAGAATTGTATTTTGGGTCAGATTGGACGATGATTACCGAACGTCCGTGTTTGGTCAGTCGTTGAAAATCTTTCATCGAAAAACTTGCTACGCGGAACATTGGTTCTGGTTGGTTGAGCATTGGAACGGTCTCACATAGTATTTTTTTGAAAATTAATCCCATATCACCATTCCATTTGTTTGTGTCCATTACGACAAACACATCATACGGAGCTCCCTTTGAACTTGGAGTATATGTTTTTGATTTGCAGGAAATTATACAAATTGATGTTAAAGTAATAAGCAGTAAATTGCTCAATTTGAAAGTTCTCATTTCGTACTCAAAAATTATAGTTAATCCGCAAAGATAACAAAAATAAATTTGTCCATCAATATGTACTATTCTACTTGTGATTTTTTTGAAGAAATTTATTCTGAAATATTTAAAATAATATTAAAAATAATTACCTTTGCGATTTATTTGTACAAGTGTAATTATCATAGATGATTAAATGATAAACTAAATAACTAATCATAATGTCGAAAACCATTAAATTAAAAAAAGGACTAGACATCAGGTTGGAAGGTGTGGCTCAAGAACGTTTGTCGGCAGCTCCGATGGCTGCGTCGTATGCCGTTCAGCCAATCGATTTCAATGGAATCGTTCCCAAGCTTTTGGTTAAACCTGATGATTTGGTTCAAGCGGGAAGTCCTCTGTTTTTTGACAAGGCAAACCCGAGTATGATCTTCACATCACCAGTGAGTGGTCGTGTTGGTGAAATCGTTCGTGGTGAAAAACGTAAATTGCTGGCTGTGACAATCGTTCCGGATGCAGAACAGACCTACAAACAATTTGACGTTAAGGCGGATCTTAATGCAGATCGAATCGTTGAATTATTGCTCGAATCAGGTCTTTGGCCATTGATCGTTCGACGCCCATATGGCATCGTGCCTGCACTCGGAGAACGTCCTCGAGACATCTTTGTTTCGGGATTTGACTCAGCACCTTTGGCTGCAGACCTCGAATTCTGTCTGAAAGGCCGTAACGAAGAGTTGCAAGTAGCTGTGAATGTTTTGTCAAAATTGACAGACGGCAAAATCTATGTTGGCGTTGATGGAACAAAAAGCCAATCTATTTTCGATTCAATTAAGGGAATCGAAGTGACTCGTTTCGTGGGTAAACACCCAGCCGGAAATGTCGGAGTTCAGATCCATCATACTCGCCCGATTTCTAAGGGTGATGTTGTATGGACTATCGATCCTCAGGGATTGGCAACAATCGGTCATTTCTTTAAAACAGGTCGTGTGGATATGACTCGCGTCGTAGCAGTTGCGGGTTCAGAAGTGGCAGCTCCTCAATACTACAAGGTAATTGGTGGTGCAAACATCGAATCACTTCTGCCGAAGAGTGCATTTGCTCCTCAAACTGAAAACCACGACGTGCGTATTATTAATGGTAACCCATTGACAGGTCTTAAAGTGAAAAATAACGGATATCTCAATTTCTATACAAATTGTGTAACCGTAATTCCTGAAGGCAACGATTTCGAATTTATGGGTTGGATTGCTCCTCGTCCTAACAAATTCTCAGTTTCACACAGTTATTTCTCGTGGTTGATGCCGAAGAAGAGATACAACCTCAATACAAATCTTAACGGTGGTGTGAGAGCTTATGTTGTAACAGGTCTTTATGACAAATATCTGCCGATGGATATTTATCCGCTTTACTTGCTAAAAGCTTGTATTGCAGGGGATATCGATAAAATGGAAAATCTCGGTATTTATGAAGTTATCGAAGAAGATTTCGCCTTGTGTGAATTTGTCGATCCTTCGAAGACTGAAATGCAAGAGATTATCCGTCAGGGTATTAACCTAATGATTAAAGAAAATTAGGAGGATTGATGATGAAATTTTTGAGAAATTATATTGATCGCATAAAACCGAATTTCGAACAAGGCGGTAAGTTTGCCAAATTACATTCGACATTCGATGCTTTCGAAACATTCCTCTTCGTGCCTGATACGGTTACACGCAAGGGTTCGAATATCCGTGACTGTATGGATTTGAAACGTACAATGTCAATGGTGGTAATCGCTTTGTTGCCAGCTCTGTTGTTTGGTATGTATAATGTTGGTCTTCAACATTTCAGAGCCCTTGGTGATGCAGCTTCAGCCGCTTCAATAATGGGATGTTTCTGGTTTGGATTCCTGAAAGTATTGCCTATAATCATCGTTTCATATGTAGTTGGTTTGGGAATTGAATTTATTTCAGCTCAGATTCGTGGCCACGAAGTGAACGAAGGTTTCCTCGTTTCAGGTATGTTGATTCCGATGATTATGCCTGTTGATATTCCACTGTGGATGGTTGCAGTTGCTACGGCATTCGCAGTTATCATCGGTAAAGAGGTATTCGGTGGTACAGGTATGAATATCTTTAACCCGGCTTTGATTGCTCGTGCATTCGTGTTCTTTAGCTATACTCCGTATATCTCAGGCGAAAAAGTTTGGGTAGCAGGTCTTTCTGAAATGACAAATGTAGCTGACGGTTTCTCTGGAGCAACTCCACTTGGTGACGCTGCAGTTGCTTTGACAGAAGGTGCTCAAACAATCAATTGGACTAATGGTGCTACACCGATGGATTGGCTGATTGGTACATACCCTGGCTGTATTGGTGAAACATCTACAATTGCAATTCTGTTGGGAGCAGTGATCCTGTTGTGGTCAGGCGTTGCTAGCTGGAGAATTATGTTCTCAGTATTCGCAGGTGGTTTCGGAATGGCTCTGTTGTTCAATGCAATCGGTATGAATGTTTATATGAACATTCCAGCTTACTACCACTTGTTAATCGGTGGTTTTGCATTCGGTGCCGTATTCATGGCTACAGACCCTGTAACCAGTGCTCAAACAAATACCGGTAAGTGTATTTATGGTTTGCTTGTTGGTGCGTTGGCAGTGCTGATTCGTGTTGTGAACCCGGCTTATCCGGAAGGTATGATGCTTTCTATTCTGTTTATGAATGCGATGGCTCCGCTGATTGACCACTATGTGGTTGAAGCAAATATTCGTCGTCGTCAACGTCGTGCAATTTCAAAATAGGAGGAGTATTATTATGAAAAAGTTTAAATGTTTGACTTGTGGTTATATCCACGAAGGTGATAATGCTCCGGAAAAGTGTCCTACTTGTGGAGTTGGTGCAGATCAGTTTACGTTGATCGAAGACAATACACCTAAGAAATCAAAAGGTTTCCTGGGCGGAAAAAACAGCAATGCTTATATAATTTTCTACTCTACTGTAATGGTTGTTCTCGTTGCAGCAGTGTTGGCATTTGCTTCATTGTCACTCAGTGAACGTCAACAGGAAAATATCGAATCTGAAAAGAAATGTGACTTGTTGCGTACTATAGGAGTTCCCGTAGAAAATATTGCAGAATTTAACAAGTATATTACTTCAAGTTTCTGCATCAATGAAACAGGTGCCGTCGTAGAAGGTGATGCCTTTAAGGTTCTTCTCGGTTTGAAGGATGAATATGAAAAGGCTCCGGCAGAACGTCAGTTGCCACTGTTTGTCGGTAATTCAGATGGTAAAGTACGTTACATTATTCCTGTGTATGGTTCTGGACTATGGGGTCCGATTTGGGGATATATCGCCTTGGAAGATGATTGGTCAACAATCTCAGGTGTTGTATTTGACCATAAAGGCGAAACTCCGGGTTTGGGTGCTGAAATCGCAGCAACTCCGTTCCAAAGCCAATTCGTTGGAAAAACAATCTACAAAGATGGCCAAATTGTAGGTATTAAAGTCCTCAAAGGTGCAGGCTCTTCGTCAGGAAACAATAATGCCGTTGATGCAATCTCTGGAGGTACTATTACCAGCCGTGGTGTAGAAACAATGATAATATCTTGTCTCAATGGATATGCTAAGTATATTGACCAAGAACGTGCTAAAATGCAGGGTCAGGGCGAGGCAACAGACGAGGCTGTAATTGATGAATCAGTTAAAAATCAGGAAAATGAGTAAAGAACGTGAGCCGTTGTTCTCGGCAAAAAATATGAAACTAATAACAGGTCCGCTCAATATGAGTAACCCTGTTACGGTGCAGATTTTGGGTATATGTTCTGCACTTGCTGTTACTGCTAAATTGAAACCGGCGTTTGTTATGGCTCTGTCAGTTACAATCGTTACGGCTTTCTCTAACCTTATTATTTCGTGTATACGTAAGACGATTCCGTCTCGTATCCGTATTATCGTTCAACTTGTAGTTGTAGCTGCTCTTGTAATCCTCGTAGACCAAGTACTTAAAGCATTTGTTTATGATGTCAGCAAACAACTTTCGGTCTTTGTAGGTTTGATTATCACAAACTGTATCATTATGGGTCGTCTGGAAGCATTTGCTCTGGGTAATACTCCGTGGCGTTCATTCTTGGACGGTATTGGCAATGGTATGGGTTATGGTGTTATATTGTTGGTTTTGGGCTTCTTCCGCGAATTGCTGGGAGCAGGTACACTTTGGGGTTACAAGGTTATTCCTGATTCTTGGTATATCGCAAATGGTGGATTCTATTCAAACAACGCATTGGTGCTTTTGCCTCCGATGGCTTTGGTTTGCGTAGGTTTGATCATTTGGATTCATAGAAGTCGCAATAAGTCGTTGATTGAAAAATAGTTGAGCGATGGAAAATCTTTTGAATATATTCGTTAAGTCGATGTTTATCGACAATATGGTTTTCGCATATTTCTTTGGTATGTGCTCGTTTATCGCAGTATCAAAGAGCGTGAAAACGGCTATGGGACTCGGTATCGCAGTTGTCTTTGTAATGGGTGTGACAGTTCCATTGAACTACCTTCTGAATGAATATTTGTTGGGCCCTGGAGCTCTGAGTTGGTTAGGTCCGGACTTCGCAAAAGTCGACCTTAATTTCTTGAGTTTCATTATCTTTATCGCAGTAATTGCATCATTTACTCAGTTGGTCGAAATGATTGTAGAAAAGTTCGCACCTGCACTCTATAATCAATTAGGTATCTTCTTGCCTCTGATTGCTGTAAACTGTGCAATTATGGGTGCATCGCTCTTTATGCAAGAACGTGCATACCCAACAATCGGTGAAGCTACCGTATTCGGCCTTGGCTCTGGTATTGGTTGGTGGTTGGCAATCGTTTCAATGGCAGCAATCCGCGAAAAGATGGCTTATTCACACGTTCCGGCTCCGCTGAAGGGCGTTGGTATTACGTTTATTTTGACAGGTTTAATGGGTATCGCCTTTATGACCTTCCTTGGTATTCAACTTTAATCTATAGGAAATGACATCTATTATTATAACGGCGATTGTAGTATTCTTTGTTGTAACCATTGTTTTGGTTGCAGTACTGCTCTACGCTAAAAGCAAACTCACTTCGTCGGGTGAGGTCAAAATCAATATTAACGACGATAAAGAATTAATGGTAGAATCAGGCAATACATTATTGTCAACACTCGGTGATAACGGCATCTTCTTGCCTTCAGCCTGTGGGGGCGGTGGTGCCTGTGGTATGTGTCGTGTACAAGTACTTGATGGTGGTGGTGATATTCTGCCAACAGAGGTAAACTTCTTTACACGTCGCCAACAACAAGAACATTGGCGTTTGGCTTGTCAGGTTAAGGTTAAACAAGACCTGAAGATTCAAGTTCCGGAATCTGTTCTGGGTGTGAAAAAATGGGAATGTGAAGTCGTTTCAAATAAGAACGTTGCTACGTTTATTCGTGAGTTCGTTGTGAAATTGCCTGAAGGTGAACGTCTTAATTTCCGTTCTGGTGGATATATTCAGATTGATATTCCGAAATATGATGCAATTAAATTTGCTGATTTCGATGTGGCTGATAAGTTCCGCGAAGATTGGGATAAGATGAAAATGTGGGATTTGGTTGCGAAGAATCCAGAACCAACTTTCCGTGCTTATTCAATGGCTAATCACCCAGCCGAAGGTAATATCATTATGTTGAACATTCGTATTGCAACACCTCCGTTTGATCGTGCAACAGGTGGATTTATGAATGTTAATCCTGGTATCTGCTCATCTTATATATATTCACTTAAACCTGGTGATAAGATTACAATTTCAGGTCCTTATGGTGAATTCTTCGTTAAGGATACTCCGAATGAAAAGATGTTTATCGGTGGTGGTGCAGGTATGGCTCCGATGCGTTCACATATCTTCGATTTGTTCAAGACTAAACACCTTAAGGATACTCCGGTTACATTCTGGTATGGTGCACGTTCTCGTCAAGAAATTTTCTATGAAGAAGATTTTGCTGAAATCGAACGCGAAAATGCAAACTTTAAGTTCAATATTGCACTCTCTGATGCTAAACCAGAGGATAATTGGACTGGCTATACTGGATTTATCCACCAAGTGATTTTTGATAATTATCTCAAGAATCACGATGCTCCTGAAGATATTGAATACTATTTGTGCGGTCCGCCAATGATGACTGCAGCAGCTGTTAAGATGCTTGATAGTTTAGGTGTTCCGCCAGAAAATATTATGTTTGACAACTTCGGAAGTTAGTTTAACAAGTGTAGTTAAATCTAAATTGTCAATAAAAAGAGAGTATCGCAATGCGGCACTCTCTTTTATTTTAGTATAAGTGAAGAAAAAGTAGTTTATCCCTTGCCTATTTGGATTGTCGAAGTGTTGTGAATAGCTCATTCAGAGATACCATTGATATTGAGTGGTGAACACAATATATCCCGTAAATTAGCCATTGGGAAATTCGCCCATTATGAATGTAGTAAAGCGATCACACTATACAATTCGTTTGAGTGAAGACCTTAACATAATGGTGAAATGACCGGTTGCGATAAGTGTCGTAGTTGATGGGAAATGTAACTAGGAGATACAGGTTGTTTAATTTTATCAAAATTAAGAGAAGGTAAAGATGTAAAATTACACAGTCTGTGGATAATAAAAAAGCACGTACAAAATTTTGCACGTGCTTTGTTTAATCAGTCAATTAATGTTATTTAACGACTTTCAGAATTTCAGCGTGTTTGTCAGCAGCAACTGCACGTTTCCAAGCTTCGTTGTAACCAGGTTGTTCTGGTGAAGCTGGAATTCCACGATTGTTGCCGTTGTCAAGGAATTTGCCATCTTTTTCACGCATAATGTTTCCGTCTTTGTATTTAACCAACAGATAGATATCCAATTCTTTCCAAGTGTCGAACAATTTCTGAGCTGTTCTTTCAGAGAAATCTGTCAGACATTCGATTGCAGCTGTTTTGTCTTTTGCATAGAGTTCTGTCAGACCTTTGTCCATTACTTCGAGTTGTTTCAGACAGTCGTTTTCGAATTTGTCAATAACTTTATGAATATCTTCGCTGATGCGGTCATAACGCAAATATGAGAAATTTGTTACTCGGTTAACTAACCAGAATAACGAGGTAGGAGAGTATTCTGTCATTGAACCGTTTTCTTCACTTACGCATTCAGGAACACGTGTCGCACCACAATAAATCGGTGTTACAGTCGAGTTACCTGTGTCGTCTACACCAAACCAAAATACACCTCCGATTGGGTTAGGCAACCAAGAACGGCATTGACCCAAGAACCAGAATCCTGTTTGTTGAGTTGCAGTAGCACGTTCATTTACATATTCGACGCCATCAACTTTAAAATTCATTGGTCTCCAACGGTATGGTAGTCCGTGTCCGCCGGCTCCGATGTCATTGTGCATATCCATTGGTGTGCCGTCATAGTGGTCACGCATAATTTCGAGCGCTGCAGGAACTGTCAGTTTTTCAGCTGGTTTAACCCACAATGGCATACGGTTATTGGGGTTGTGTCCCATCGCGTAATCCAGATATTTATCCATATCTTCAGTTGATTTTGCATTTCTGAAAATAGCCCAAACGCGAGCTTCGCAAGCACGCATTCCACTGAAATCCAGCGGTGCGTATGCATCACAGAAACTGAATTCTGAATCTTTACCTTTGAAGTATTTCATTTCACGTGCAAATGAAATGACATCTTTAGAGTAGACACAATTTTCAGGATCGTTCAATGGAAAATTACGAATACGTGCCTGATTAGCGTGTGCTGAAATATAACCATCTGGCACCTTCAGAGCTACCCAAACTGCACCTTTATATTCGTTTTCACCTTTTTTGTTGAATTTCATACCTTTACCGATGATTTCCATATACCAAACTTCGTTCGGGTCGGCAATTGAGAATGATTCTCCGCTTGATGCGTAACCATATTTTTCAACTAAATCGGCAATAACCTGAATAGCTTCGCGTGCAGTGCGAGCTCTCTGCAGTGTAGTGTAAATCAATGAACCATAGTCCATAATAGCAGTTGAGTCGTAGAGCTCTTCACGACCACCGAATGTTGTTTCACCAATGAGCAATTGGTGTTCGTTCATATTTCCTACTACTGAATAGGTTTGGCGAACTTGAGGAATTTCACCCATAAATTTACCTGTATCCCATTCATAGATTTTCAACATAGTTCCTTCTGGGTAAGATGCGGCAGGTTGGAATTTTAAAGCACCATAAAGGGTGTGCGAGTCTGCTGTGTAGGTAATCATTGTTGAGCCATCGGCAGATGCACCCTTTGTTACCAACAAGTTCGTACACGCTACAGTGTCCTGGACAAATAGCATTGCTGCTGCACCCAATAGCGTCATTACAAGATTTTTTCTTTTCATATTATGTTAATTTAGTTAGAATAATTCATACCGATTCACAAATTTAGTGAAAAATTTCGTAAACTTGCAATGTTTTTCAATAATACAAATATGTCAATCGTAGAAAATCTTAAAAAAATAAAAGAACAATTGCCTGCAAATGTAACATTGGTAGCGGTGTCTAAAACCTATCCTGCAGAAGATGTGCTGGTTGCCTATAATGAGGGACAACGTGTTTTTGGCGAAAACAAACCTCAGGAAATGACTGCTAAACAGACAATCTTGCCAGATGATATTCAGTGGCATATGATAGGTAATTTGCAGACTAACAAGGTGAGAATGATTATTCCGTATGTTGCGATGATTGAATCTGTGAGTTCATTGCGACTATTGCAGACAATTGACAAAGAGGCTGAGAGAGTGGGGCGTTGTGTAGATATTCTGTTTGAAGTTCACATTGCTGAAGAGGATTCGAAGATGGGGTGGAATACACAAGAGTTTCTTGAGTATATGAAATCTGAACAATGGCGTGAGTTGAAGAATGTTACTCCACGAGGTGTAATGGGAATGGCTACATTTACTGATAATCAAGATATCGTAAGGGCTGAGTTTCGAACTTTGAGTGATATGTTCAGAGTGCTGAAAGAGCAATATTTTGCTGAGGATAGCAGATTTGATACGATATCGATGGGGATGTCCGGAGATTGGAAATTGGCGATAGAAGAGGGGTCTACGCAGATTAGGGTAGGTAGTGCGATATTTGGTGCCCGAAATTATAGTAAATAGATTTTTGCGAGGTGTAGATTTGTAATTATAGAGAATTGCACCTAATGATCTAAAGTAAGGAGAGTGTTCGAAAATAAATTTAGACACTCTCCATTATTTTTGAGGGTTATTGGAAACCGAGAATGAGATTAATTGTTTTTATTTCAGTCATCGGATTTACTCCTACACCCCAGATTAGTTCACACTCAGGGAATCTCTTGGTTACAGTATCTATGGTTTCTTGTATTTGGGACATCAGAGGCCAATCTTTTCCAAAATAGAAATGCAATAACATTTGGTGAGGAATTGCTCTAATATTGCTGATTTCGGAATTTAATGTCCGTAGAATTTCATCAAATGATGTTTCGGTAATAGATAGTGCAATTTGCTTTGCGGACTTGGATTTGATTAATTTGTAGTCTTCTGGAGTCAGACTGATCAGGTTGTACTGGCAGTTGAGCAACTCTTCCAACAGAGAATCAATAGTCGTAGGATTTTCAATAATCATTTTGGGTTGTATTAAGTGTTAATTACATAATACATACTATTTGTATCTGAAAAATCTATCATAAAATATTGATATAAAATGCGATTTTTGAAAAAATATATAGTACTTATATGCAAAAAAAATATTTTTTTAGATTTTTAATTTATATATTTGCAAATAGATATTCTCCTTGATACATCTAATGTTAAAGTTTCTTTGCATTTCGTTATCATTATAGGAGGATTCAACGACACAACATTCGTATAGATAACAAATTATGACTAATCGTATTCTTACATTCAGAATGATTATGCTGTTGATAATTATCCCCTTGACAGCATTGTCTCAAAACAAAGCTAATTTTGAGTCAGCCCTCAGTACAATATATAGCGGTATTGTCGTAGACTCAGCAACTCGCAAACCAATACAAAGTGCCGTGGTGTACTTGATGGGTATCGAGAACGATAACCTGATTACCCGTTCGACAGTTACGGACAAAAAGGGTAAATTCGAAATTAAAGTAACAGGCCCATCAAAATTGGAAATTTCCTGCTTAGGATACAAATTATACTCACAACGTGTCCACACTAAAGTTATAACCGTATCACACAAAATTGATAAATTTGGACAATATAAAAATGAAATACACGGAAACAAAACTGATTTGGGAGTCATTCGTCTGGCTCCAGATCCATACAAAATGGATGAGGTTGTAGTAAAATCACGTAAACAGATGTTCGAACAACGAGGCGATACGACACGCATATTTCCACGTTTGGCTCGAACTATGGAGGGCGATGCACTTATCGAGGTTATCAAAATGATCCCAGGGTTCAAGGTCACAAATGATGGAACAATATACGAAGACGGGAAAGTTATTGAACGTACGTATGTTAATAATGAATTGTTATTCGGAAATGACCCGCGTACTGCATTCCTGAAACTCACAGCAACAAGTGCACTCGCTATTGATACCTATGACGAAGAAGTTGATGAGGCAGAACGCAGTCTGACTAACCGCAAAGAACGTAAACGCCGAGTTGCAAACATCAAAACAGCAGAAGAACTCAAACGTTATACCATACTTGAATTCCTTGCCGAAGGAGGGTTAGACCACAATAAAGATACCGACGGAGAACGCCACAAAAGATTCGGACTCAAAGGAAGTTGGAGTCAATATCAAGTTGGACGCAAACTTGAATTATCTGCAAGCACAAACAATACAGTCTTAGTATCTGATTTTAGTGGTATAAATATCAACCCGGGAAATCCTAAAGAGACAAACTTCAAATTTGAAGTTGAGAAAGCATTAGGAGACTCGGTATATTCATCACTGACGAAACGAAAAATGTATCGTCCTGACTCAAAACAAATACGGGGATTCTATAATTTCTCGGATAAACGCATCACAAACGAATCTGTATCTAAATCGTCATATTTTCCAAGCAACTATTTTAATTCACAATTGATTGAAGACAAAATTTCGACTGAGTCAAAAACACAAACTCACGCAGCTTATATCGAATATCGAAACAGTGTTCGTGCATATACTAATGGAGTTTTATACACATTCAAGTTGCAACCTAGGTTCTCGCAGGTGGAAAGTTTCTCATTTAGAAATAGCCAAACAACGACAGATGGAAGTGAAACATCTGCAATTAGAAATGACAATATCTCGGAATCAGACAGATTTAGTTTCAAAGGTGAGATCTATGCAAGTAAAAATATTCTGGGAAATTGGCTGTCCAGACTCAAAGCCAATAACAAAAAATATGTTCGGGCGTCCTCTTCGATTTCAGTTGATGGTAAATTTTATTACGTAAACAACAATGGCAATACTCTACGCAATTATGAACTAAAAGACGATGTGGGAACAAATTTGACAAATCTGACAATAGATTCTGATGCTCCAGCCTTCGATTGTAATCTACATATAACGCCATCACTCTCGCTGCAAGGAAATCTCGACAGTAAGACATTAAAAAATGATATGATTGATTTAAAATTGTCAGCAAATGGTAGGTATTATAAATACAAATCACACAGATTGGCAATAAATCAGGCTACGGGACTTGTAGACAATGCATACTCAAGAGAGGTTATTGAGAATATAAAAACTTTTGGAATTACTCCGATGCTAACGAAATCGTGGATAAATTCGGATTATTCATTCACATTGTTTGCAAGACTTGAATTGACTCAGGTGCAAAATGACAGACATATTCCTCAGGACCTATTCCAATCAAAAACATTCGGAACAATTGCATATGACTTTTCAATAAGAAGAGGCAATAATTTAAATATTAACTTTCTATTAAATCCAAAAATTCCGACCGTGGATCAATTGTCAAGTATATTGGACAACAATGATCCGATGAACTTATCTTCAGGAAATCCCAATCTGAGTATTTCAAAAGAATATAGTGTTTCACTTTCACTCAATAATCGTTCTCGCACAAAGACTCGAAAGATAAACATCAATGGATCTATCAGCGGAACAATTACAACAGATCCGATAACAATGAACCGTCGATATTTCAGCGAAACAACAATATTGCCTGAATATGAAAACTATGAAGCTGCTGCAGGTGCAAGATTGTATATTCCGATTAATGTTGGTAGTCACAATAGTTTCAATGGTAATGTTTCGTTATCATACTTCAATCAACCGAGCAATACTACAATCAACGTCGGCTTGAATGGTTCGTGGAGCAATCCACTGGCAAGCATCAATGATAAGCTATTGCGAAATAAGAATACCAACGCAAGTATTATGTTGTCTGTCACTAGTACTTTGAGTACGAAATTGCGTATTAACATTGACAATACAACATCTTTTGCTTGGCAAAATAATGATGTTTTCAACGACAGATCTCGCAATAATTACTTACAAGCTAAAGTGAGATACGACTTCTTAAACAGAATGACAATGACAACGACTTACAAGAACGATTTCCAGAAATCGTACACTTCTGGAATGTTAATTCGTCGAAATTCTTTGGATATTTCGTTAGGAGCCAGAATATTTAGAAAACGAAATGGAACATTGTCTGTAAATGTGTATAATCTGTTCAATGACAAATCCGGATACTCACTGAATATAACTGACCAATACATAGCTGAACGATGGGAACAAATCTTCTCACGATTCTACTCAATATCATTCCAATACAAGTTCAATTCTATCGACCACAAAAAAAACAGATAAGGAGGTGTTTTAAAGGATTGTCGTAATGATATTTAGATTTTAACCGAATTAACTATTTGGTTTAGTGGTAATTTTGATATACTAATTAAATGAATAACAACATTTTATTACTGTCCATAGTGGCATTATTGACTGTGGGTGCTGTGAATACAGCTTCAGCACAGCGAGACAAAAAACAACGTCAAAAGAGAGAAAAAACTGAACTTGTTCAGAAAAATGAAACACAAGAAAATACAGTGTCTCAATCAGCTAAACAAAATGCGATTAAAGACATTGAAAGTTTATATGCTGCAAATACAGCCAAATTTGATTCTGCAAAGATGATAGGAAACTTAACTTTTGATGTAATCGAGCACCCCTTTCTAAGAAAAGGAGAATCAACGCGTGTAAAAATTTTGATAAATCCCCAATTTGTTACAGCCCTTGAAATAAAAGGTTATGGCAAAGCTACTCCCGAAGATATCAAAAAAGGCTGCTACACCATAACGTTCAAAGCGGAAGAGTCAACTTTCCTTATGTACAAATTCAGTTATAAGCTGAACGGACAAGAAAATACATACACTTCCGTAAGAGGTAATTTTATCATCGTAACAGAACCTGAAAATATTATAGAATATACGATTAAACAGAATGAATATATTGAAAATAATGATTACCAAAGTCTTATTAAATTCCGAAAAGAAATTGTAGGTGAAGAATTCATTAAAAATATTTATGAACAAATGACAATATATCAGTCACAACCATAAAAATTATTCACATTATACGGAGCCTGTCTGACCTCTTGTTTGTTGGTCAGGCTCTTTTTTTTTTTCACTACGCGTAGCTCGATACAATAGTTGCGCGTAGTTTTTTTGTAGTCCTATCCGAAATCGGTGTCGACACAACAACCCATTTGTGTGCATTAGTGTGATATATTTTGCTATGCTTTGTTCACGAAGATTGGCTGATAGTTGGCGTGAATATTTGGATATTCTCGGTGGCTGATAACAAGAAGAGCGGCAAATTTTCTTGCCGCCCTTTGGTTGATTTCTTTATTCCCGACAGCAACGGGATGCGTGCTGTCGGGAAAAGATTTAGGTTTTAGCAATATTCAGGTTATTGCTCCTCAAACTTTGAACCATTGTGCAAATACACTTTATAGTTAAGTGCTTGAATAGCTGCAATTTGAGTATCGGTAATTTCATTCTTTTCAGATGCGTCTGAATGTTTTACATAAATTTTTGCTGTATAACCAGAAGAATTATACTGCATTGAACTGATTAAAGCATCCATTGCTGTTTCATTCAGCTCATTTAATTCCATCTCGATTGTACGAATAGAACAACCTACTACCAAAGAAGTCAATTTATTTTGTTGAACTTTAATCCACTCTAATTTAGTATTCTTACTTAAATCCAATTTTTCTATCAAATTATTTTTGCACATCAACCAAATTAACTTAGTATTGTTACTAACATTGAGACTTTTAATTTGGTTGTCTGTACATTGAAGAATTTCCAGATTCACTGCATTTCTAACATCAATAGAGGTAATTCCTAAATCATTAACAACAAGATAAAGTACATCCTTTAAAATGCCAACTCTATTGCTTGTCAATTTTCCCTTAATATCATATCCATATCCAATTTCCTCCACATATGTATTTATTATTTCAATATCTGTGAGACCAATGAAAGTATCGACCATAGGATCAAATTCGCTGGCAAATTTTACCGTAAAGGTAATTTCTTCACCAATAGCTTTGTTCAAAGTGAAAGTTGCATACTTATCAACAAGTGCACCTTCAACACCCTGAATCAATGCAAGGATTTCAGTCAAAGCATCTTCCTGGCTCTTGTTGCCTTCTTCTACCGCCTTCGCAATGTCATCGATAGAAGCCTGGAGGGCTGCAATAGCAGTAGCATTGTCGCTGTTCTGCTGCTTGATAGCTTCCAAAGCTGTTTGGATAGCAGTGAGCTGGTCAGTATAATTTGGCAATGCTGCAATGGCTGTTTGGATAGCACCCAACTGATCGCTGTAACTTGGCAATGCCTCGATAGCTGTAATGATAGCACCAAGCTGTTCGCCGTAGTCTGGCAAGGCTGCAATAGCTGACTTGATTTCTTCGAGAGCTGCAGTATAGTCCGGAGCATTCTTGATAGCATCTTCGATAGCAGCCAACTTTTCGCTGTAGTCTGGAATGTTCTTGATAGCTGTTTCGATAGCAGCAAGTTTAGTGCTGTAGTCCGGCAATGCCTTGATAGCTGCTTCAATAGCACCGAGCTTTTCGGTATAATCCGGCAATGCCTTGATAGCTGCTTCGAGAAGACCGATCTTACCTTCCAAAGTTACAGTCTGTGCCTTCATGGCAGCTTCG
>CAJGBR010000014.1 GCA_904501625.1 uncultured Rikenellaceae bacterium | reverse complement strand
TTTTTGCGTGTTCGATACCTCGTTTAATCAGTTCATCTCTCAATTGGTCGTCATTAAGTACGCGGGTCAGTGCTCCAAGCATCTCGTCAACATTCGATGGGTCGATGTAGATGCAGGCATCGCCGCCTGTTTCGGGGAATACTCCACCCCGCGAGGTGATGACCGGAATATGCGAATTCATTGCTTCGAGTATCGGAATGCCGAACCCTTCGAATATTGACACATAAACCAGACATTCACTCATCTGATATATTGCAGGCAGATCCTTCGAGTTGATATTTTTGTAGAAATGCAACAGATGGTCGATGCCGTTAGCTTCGGCGTAGACATTAATCTGCTCCTTATACGGAGTCCATTTCCCACATACAACCAACGGAATTCGGATACCGCCTTTGGCCATTGCTTTTACGACGAGCATTAAATTTTTACGTTCTTCGACGGTTCCTACACTGAGTATAAACCGTTCAGGCAGATTATATTTTTTACGTACAAGTTTCTTGCCTTCGTCGCTGATTGTCTGGTAGAAAATCGGATTGCAACCCTGATATACGATATCAATTTTCTGAGGGTCAATATTCCAAAATCTTACCAGGTCGTTTTTTGTCTGCTGACTGATTGCGATAATTCTGTCAGCAATGTTGCAACTGCGACGATACTTGCGGGTGTAGAGCCACCGATCCCACGGTTTGTACAGTTTTGGATAACGTACAAATATTATGTCGTGCATTGTCACAACCGAACGTGCTTTGCTATGTCTTATGTCGTTGGGTAATTCGTTGCTCAGTCCGTGGTATAGGTCGATGTCGTGTTCCCTCAGGGTTCTGCCCATTCTGATATACCGCCACCATTTTTCAAACATTTTGATGATTCGACGCGGGTACACTACTTTTGCACTTGGTGGTACTTCGAATCCACTTGTGTTGTGATGGTTCGGAGTAAACAGAAAATAGTCGTGTTCGGGTTTCTCTTTAACCAACAACTCAATGGTGCTACGGCTATAATTGCCCAGACCACTGTGGTTGAAAAAAGCCCGTTTTGCATCAAACCCAACTCTCATAGCCTTTGTTTATTTATTTTCTCAACTACTTCTCCTTTTACGGAGACTTCTTTACTTCCTGCGTTGCTTTTTATTGTAAGAATCTTGTAGAATGCCCCCTTTTGTTTCGACTTGAAACTGATACGAATCGTATCTCGTTCGCCGCCTTTAATCGGACGCTTATTCCACTTGACGTCTATACAATTGCATTTGTGTTCTATGTCGTGAATAATCAAGGGGATATTCCCTGTATTTGTGCAGATTAAAGAGTATTCTGTTTTTTTCGCAGCTTCGACCCTTCCCAAGTCGATGATGTCTTGAGAGAGACTAATTGGCGATATTAAGTCAGAGATGGTAAAACTGCTTAATATTGCTGCAATTATTACGATAAAAACGCTCTTCATTTTCCGCATAAATTCACGAACAAACACGACTCAAAGTTCGTGATTTTTTTTGTATGCACAAAGGCTTGATGCGTTTTTTTTATAAAATAAAATTTAAGCTTGTTATAAGTTTGTTGTAACTGAAAAAAACAGATGACAACTCGCTGTTTTGAGTTGTCATCTGCCTTTTTTATAGTAGTCCGAGTGTTAGTCGATTCTCAGAATATTTGCACCAAGAGCATTTAGTCGTTCGTCAATATTTTCATATCCACGGTCAATCTGTTCGACATTTTGGATAATGCTTTTGCCGTCGGCAGACAGGGCTGCAATCAGCAGGGCGACACCTGCACGAATGTCTGGTGATGTCATTGTCGTTGCACGTAGATTGATTGCGTGGTCGTGACCGATAACCGTTGCTCGGTGTGGGTCACATAGAATGATTTGGGCTCCCATATCAATCAGTTTGTCCACGAAGAACAGACGGCTTTCGAACATCTTCTGGTGAATCAGTACCGACCCTTTGGCCTGGGTTGCCACAACCAGGAATACAGACAACAAGTCTGGAGTGAGACCAGGCCACGGAGCATCGGCAATAGTCATAATTGATCCGTCGATGAAACTGTCAATCTGGTAGTGGTCGTGGCGAGGAATATATATATCATCTCCCTGACGTTCGATGGTGATGCCCATTCTTCGGAATTGGTCGGGAATTATGCCAAGATCGTCATAGCTTGTGTTTTTAATCGTGATTTCCGAACGTGTCATTGCTGCGAGACCTATGAAACTGCCCACCTCAATCATATCGGGCAACATTCTGTGTTCGGCTCCGTGTAATTCTTTTACACCTCTGATTGTTAGTAGATTAGATGCGATGCCTGAGATATTTGCTCCCATCGAGTTCAGCAGTTTGCAGAGTTGTTGGATGTATGGTTCGCACGCAGCATTGTAGATTGTGGTTGTTCCCTCGGCTAGTACAGATGCCATAATGATATTGGCCGTACCCGTAACCGATGCCTCATCGAGCAGCATATAGCAACCTTTCAGTTTTTTTGCCTCAATCGAGTAGAATCCGTTTGAAGGGTCATAGTCAAAACGGGCTCCGAGTTTTTGCAGTCCTATAAAGTGAGTGTCGAGTCGACGACGACCAATTTTATCTCCGCCCGGTTTGGGAATGTAGGCCTCTCCGAAACGTGCTGTTAGTGGGCCTACGAGCATAACAGAGCCTCTCAATCGGGCTGCTTCGGATTTGAACTGCTCGCTTTTGAGAAAATCAAGGTCGACTTTTTCGGCTGTAAATGCGTAATCCGAACGATTGAGTTGTTCGATTTTAACGCCCATATGTCCGAGCAGGGTTATCAGTTGTCTGATATCAACGATGTCGGGAATGTTGCGTACTACGACGCGTTCGGGAGTGAGCAGGGTTGCACATAATATTTGTAATGCTTCGTTTTTGGCACCTTGTGGAGTAATCTCTCCGCGAAGTGGAATGCCGCCACGAACTTCAAATTTAGACATAATGATGACAGATTTTTATATCCACAAATTTATGCAAAACATCTTGGATTTCCAATTTTTAATATCAAAAAAAGATAATTCAGAAATATCTCTACAGGATACTTTTGTGGAACTTTAAACTAAAATTGAGAAACTATGAAGATGTATCAGGGTGAGAGTTGCGATATAACTCTCAAATTAACAGACGATCAGGGTGGTGTACCTGATCTTGATAATAAAGATTTGACAGTTTTTCTTACGAGGAGGGGTGAGATTACACCTGGAATCAAGGCTTCGACTCGCACACGGGTGGGGTATCTGCCATTGGTTAATGTGGGAGGTGGAGTCTTTATGATGCGACTCGGTTCGGGTCAGACCGCACTGCTTGAGGGTGAATATTCGATTGAAATAAAGTTAAATGAGAATGAAACCTGTCAGATTGCGAAGTGTGAATCGGTAACATTTATGTCATCAAAAATCGGAAAATTACAATAATTATGAAAGCGGAATTAATTATATCGTCGACCAATCCCGAGTACGACAGTATTACGGCAAATGTCTATTTCCAGAATGCAATCAAAGGCGAAAAGGGAGATAAAGGCGAAAAAGGTGATAAGGGAGATAGAGGTGAAAAAGGCGACACGGGAGATGTCTATTTTGCAACATTTTCGTTAGATCACAATTCGGGTTGCCTTAATATGAATGCTTACGATAATTACGAGGGCCCAAATTTCTCTATTGTCGGAGCAGTGTTGCAAGTTGAGGTTTAAGTCTTGTCGTAAATGTTTTGCAGTGTTGTCAGCCAAATGTCCAAATTAAAAGTATCCGATGATTTGCAAGAGACTAAAAAATGTATAAATTTGCACTGTTTAAAACATTATGAAAATGAAAAAGGCTTATGTTTTTCCCGGACAGGGATCTCAATTTATCGGAATGGGTAAAGACCTGTACGAAACTAATGCTCAAGCAAAAGAGTTGTTTGATGAAGCAAATCGTATTTTAGGATTCGATATCGTCCGAATAATGTTCGAAGGAACAGAAGAAGAATTGAAACAAACACGTGTAACTCAACCTGCAGTGTTTATTCACTCGGTTCTTTCAGCCAAGGCTCTGGGCACAGAATTCCAACCTGATATGGTCGCAGGTCACTCTTTGGGTGAATTCTCAGCTCTTACAGCTGCAGGAGCTCTCTCTTTTGAAGATGGTTTGAAATTGGTTCACAAACGTGCTCTCGCTATGCAAAAGGCTTGCGAAGAACGTCCTTCAACAATGGCTGCAATCTTGGGTCTGCCCGACGAAAAAGTCGAAGAAATATGTGCAGGTATTAATGGCGTAGTTGTTGCTGCAAACTACAACTGTCCGGGACAAATCGTAATTTCTGGTGAAGTTGAAGCTGTTGATGCAGCTTGCGAACAACTCAAGGCTGCTGGAGCAAAACGTGCATTGCGTCTGAATGTAGGTGGTGCATTCCACTCTCCGTTGATGGAGTCTGCTCGTGAAGAGTTGGCTAAGGCAATAGCTGAGGCTCCGATTACACGTCCTGTTTGCCCTGTTTATCAGAATGTTGACGCATTGCCTCACACCGATCCTGATGAAATCCGTCAAAATCTGATCACTCAACTTACAGCATCAGTTCGTTGGACTCAGTCTGTTCAGAATATGTTGGCTGATGGTGCTGAAGAGTTTATTGAATGTGGTCCTGGCAAGGTGCTCACAGGTATGATTGCAAAAATCAAAAAATAGTATAAACTATTTGATATGAAAGATGATATACGCTTGGCGAGACTCAGAGAAAAAGTTTCTCTGTTGCCTACATCGCCAGGCGTATATCAATTTTTGAATGCCGACGGTAAGATTATTTATGTCGGCAAAGCCAAATCTCTCAAGCGTCGGGTTTCGTCCTATTTTATGCGGATTGACCAGCAGCAGGGTAAACTGAAAGTGTTGGTCAGACAAATCGAAGATATTCGTCATATTGTTGTCAATAATGAGTATGAGGCATTGTTGCTCGAAAACAATATGATAAAAGAGTTGCAGCCGCGTTATAATATAATGCTCAAGGACGACAAGACCTACCCGTGGATTGCTATCAGCAATGAGCCTTTCCCGAGAATATATTCTACACGCCGAGTAGTCAGAGATGGTACGAGATATTTCGGACCCTATGCCTCGGTGTATATCCAAAAGATGTTGCTTGAATCGGTGCGTAGTATCTACCGATTGAGAACGTGTCGTCTGAATCTGACAGAAAAGAGTGTTGCTGACGGGAAGTTCGGTGTTTGTCTGAAGGCACATATCGGTTTGTGTAGTGCTCCTTGTGTCGGACGTATATCACAAAAGGAGTATTTCGAATCGATATCTTCGGTTGAGGATATTCTGCGTGGAGATTTGAGAAAAGTGGTCGATACACTTCGAGAGGAGATGTTGGCAGCAGCCTCGCAGTTGCGATTCGAATCGGCTCAAAAATTGAAAGAGAAGATTGAACAGTTAGAGAATTTCCATAGTCGTTCGACAGTTGTAAATCCTTCAGTTGGCACGTGTGATGTATTTTACCTGTTGAGGGAGGATAGTTCTGCATATTGTAATTTTATGCGGATTCGTGGTGGCAACGTAATCAGTTCGATGACCGTAGAGCTGAAACTCGGAATTGAGGAGCAATTGTCAGAGATACTTACATTCGTTATATCCCGCATATCGTCAGAGCTCAACGGAGGATTGAGTCGTGAGGTGATAGTCCAGGCTGAACTTTCGAATGGGGAGTTGTTTGACAAAGTCCAGTTTACGGTTCCAAAGCGGGGAGATAAACTTAGGTTGTTAGAATTTGCCGAGAAGAACTGTCGAATGTACCGTGCCGAGCAGCAGAGATATCTCGATAAAAAGAGTCCCGAGTTGAGAGCTGAACGTCTGATGGAGCAGATGAAAAAAGATCTCTATCTTTCTGAGCAGCCGCGACATATCGAGTGTTTTGATAACTCGAATATTCAGGGTAGTTATCCTGTTGCAGCTTGTGTCGTGTTCCGAGATGGACGTCCTGCTCGTTCTGAGTATCGTCACTTCAATGTGAAGACAGTGGTCGGAGCCGATGATTTTGCTACGATGCGGGAGATAATCGGACGACGCTACGGAAGACTTTTAAAAGAGGGTGCCGAGTTGCCACAGCTTGTCGTTATTGATGGAGGTAAAGGTCAGCTGTCAGCTGTCTATGAGGTGTTTGAGGAACTTGGACTTACGGGAAGAGTTGCTTTGATAGGACTTGCAAAAAGGCTCGAAGAGATATTTTTCCCACAAGATTCGGTGCCGTACTATCTGGATAAGAATTCAGAGACCCTCAAGGTTTTGATGCACATACGTGATGAGGCCCATAGATTTGGGATAACCTTTCATCGCAACCAGCGTTCGAAGGGATTTATTCACAGTGAATTGTCGGATATCAAAGGTATAGGAGAGGTTACCGTATCGAAATTGTTGAAACGTTATCGTACGATATCCAAGGTGCGAGCTGCCTCTTATGATGAACTATGTAAAGTAGTGGGTTCTCGTGCAGCAAAAATTTTAACCGAGTACTTTGGTAAGTGATTTTTTTATCAATCTTAGCTGAACGTGTGGATTGAATCTACTGTCAATTATTTTCATACACTCGTTTCTGATTGTAGCGGCCTCGTCTGAGGTCATTTTTTTTAGCCAAATACTGCATTTTTTTACAAGGTCGTCAACGTTACCGTATTGAAACAAATCTCCCGTTTGGTTGGGAATAATTGCTTCGAACTCTGGCATTTGTAACTCTTCCCTATCGTGGGTAATTACGGGTACGCCGAATGTCATTGCGTGGATAGATGTGAGCCCTACATTCCCCGGACTTACACATAATGCACTGTTTCTCAAGGCAATTGAGATGAATTGGTTGTCGTACGATTCGCCATAGAACCAAACTCTGTCTTCGATGTCGTTAGCCCTGACTTTCTCAACGAGTGTACTCATCAGTTCGCCGTCGCCGATAATCATCAGATTGCAATTTATATTCTGATGATTTAGTCGGGCTATGGTTTCCACCAGCATTTCAAGGTTTTTGTTTTTGGTCAATCGCCCGATGAATATCATTACGGGATCGTCGTTTCCGAAGTAGTATCTCATCATCGTGCGATCGATTTCTTTATCTCTCATCTGGATCATTGAGTCGTAGTCGAGTGAGTTCCAGATTACGTCTACGTTATCCGGTTTGTATCCGTTGTGAATAAGCATTTTTCTGCCATACTCACCGTAGGTCAGTATGTGGCCTGCGAATTTGAAATACGCCATATTTTTTTTCAATTGCAGTCCCTGTTCGTAGCCGTAGATTCCGTGTGACCACAAAAATACAGGACGTCGCAACAGTTTGGCAATCATTGTAATGAACCAATTGGTTCGAATTCCTGGATTACCGGTCAGAATATAGGCGTCATATTTTTTAGAAAAAACTTTTGACCAGCCTCCCTGCCATACGAGTTTGCGGCCGTTGTTTGTGTATCGATTTTTCAGTGCACAGCGGAAGTGTTTCATATCCTTGACGTTCATCAGTTTGATGCCGCCATAGGAGGTGTTGCCAAGATAGAAATCAAACTCCATCTCCGAGTCATTGTCCATCAGTTGGTATATTCCGCGTCGATACTCGGGTGCAAACCCGAAAACACAACATATCCGTTTCATTTGCTGTCGATTAGTTTTTTCCAGTATTCTAAATTTTGTTCCGATTTTGAGAATCCGTGACAGAAATCGGGTTTGTACTCATTGTCCGCAGGGTAGGGAATTTCGTCAATCGAGAATTTGATTGCAACCTCCCAATTCGGAATTTTGAGCCCTGCTACAAGTGACCAATATACATCTTCGTTCAGAGTTCCGTTGAGTGGAATATTATTGATATTCCGACTTTTTTCAATAAAGGTTCTGACGTGTCTTATGGATATACCCCCATTGCCAACCATTCGATAGCGGAACATATCAGTGTGATAGCACTTCAGTTTTAGTAGTATATCTCTTGCTATGCAATTCAGTGTGTGAGATTTGAATCCTTTTATCATCCACGGAGCTCCGATGTATTCCCATCCCTGATTGCACCACGATTCGAGATTATCCCTGAATACCCATCCATCGAGTTGGTATATTAAGATGTATTGATATTGGTTGAATCGGTTATAAAACTCGTGTGACAACATTAGTTTGTTGTATCCCTTTAAACCGTCGAAATATTTTTTATCAAAGTGTTCTGCGTGTAGTCCGTGTGAATCTATTCCCTCCGGTGCTACAACTATTATATCGTGTTTTGTTCCGAGCACCTCTTTACATCGAGCAAGCGACAATTGCTCCCAGTGGGATAGTTCGTTGCGATAAAGAGGGATGACTACTGCGACCTGCTTCATAGTTGATGAGTTATAACCGAATGCAAAGATACACAAAATGTTGAGATAAAGAAACGGGTATGTCAAACTAGTTTGTCATACCCGTTTTCTCGTTAGAGTTTATGCTGTTTACCAACCCAAAATATATGCGAAGATAAGTGGAGCTACGATAGTTGCATCACTTTCAACGATAAATTTCGGAGTGTCGATATCAAGTTTACCCCAGGTAATTTTTTCGTTTGGTACTGCACCTGAGTACGAACCATAAGATGTTGTTGAGTCTGAAATCTGGCAGAAATATTGCCACAGAGGAACATCTGTCCATTCGAGGTCTTGAGCCATCATTGGTACAACGCAGATTGGGAAGTCACCGGCTGTACCGCCACCAATCTGGAAGAAACCTACACCACGACCGAGTGCATTAGCTTTGTACCAATCAACGAGGAACATCATAGTTTCTACGCCACCTTTAACCAAACTTGGTTCGAATTCACCTTTAATACAGTGTGCAGTGAAGATGTTACCTGTTGTAGAGTCTGCCCAAGCCGGAACAATGATTGGAATATTCTTTTCACAAGCTGCCAATACCCAACTATCTTTTGGGTCAATTTCATAGTATTGTTCAAGTTTGCCCGAACGCAACAACTTATACATAAATTCGTATGGAAGGTAACGTTCGCCCTTATTTGCAGCATCTTGCCAAACTTCAACCAAGTGGTGTTCGAGTCTGCGGAACGCCTCTTCTTCTGGGATACAAGTATCAGTTACTCGGTTCATATGATTGTTGAGTAGCTCTTTTTCCTGTTCGGGAGTAAGGTCGCGGTAGTTCGGAACGCGTTTATAGTGAGAGTGAGCCACCAGATTCATAATATCCTCTTCGAGGTTGTTAGCCGAGCAGCAGATAATGTGAATTTTGTCCTGACGAATCATTTCTGCCAAAGAGAGACCGATTTCAGCAGTACTCATAGCACCTGCCATTGCCAGCATCATTTTGCCGTTTTCATTGAGCAGCTGTTCGTATGCTTTGGCTGCGTCCACCAAACTTGCTGAGTTGAAGTGGCGGTAGTGGTGGGTAATGAATTTTGAGATTGCTCCTTTTTCCATAGTGTATTTTGTTTAGATTTAGTATGCATAGATAACTTCGCAAAGATACATTTTTTATCCTAATTCGACATATTTAACTCAAAATAAATTTCCATCATCAAAATTTCTGTTGATTATAAGGTGATTCGTAATGGATGTGTTATTAAAATAACAATATGTTTTATTTATATGATGAATGTTTGTATATAAACACAACATGTGTTTTTGTTATTTATTTGGGCTAATTATTTTTTTTTGTCATTGTGTATGATAAAATAAAAACATTGTGTTTGTATTGTCGAACAAAATATTTAAATTTGCGAAAGGGGTTTGGGAAACCAAACTCTGCAAACAATTAAACCACCAAAATTATGACAAAAATAGGATCGCTTGAGGAACTTGCTCAAATGCGGGAAAAACTCAGTTCAGAATTGAAAATTCGTGAATTGAGTAACGATCCCGAAATTATGGTTCAGGTAAAAGTCGCTATGTCGACCTGTGGTATTGCAGCCGGAGCCAAAGAAATTATGACTCGAATGATAACACTTCTTGACGATCGGAAAATTGACTCAATAGTTACACAATGTGGCTGTATGGGTTACTGTTATGCCGAGCCGACAATCGAAGTCCAACTGCCTGGCAAAGACCCCGTAGTATTCGGACGTGTGTCGGCAGAACGTGCTGAGCAGATCGTTGACCGCTATATCGTCAATGGTGAATCTTGTGAAGATTTGGTACTTATTAACAAAAACTAATCCTAAGATATATGTCACACTACAGCAGTCATATATTGGTGTGCGGCGGTACAGGTTGCCGTGCATCGAAAAGTTCGGAGATCATTGATAATCTGCGTGCAGCTGTAAATGAAGCAGGATTGCCCGAAGATGTTTTAGTCATAAAGACAGGGTGTTTCGGATTCTGCGAACAGGGGCCTATCGTGAAGATTATTCCGGACAATACGTTCTACGTAGGCGTAAAACCAGAAGACGCCAGAGAAATCGTAAACGAACATATTATAAAAGGTCGTAAGGTTGAGAGATTGTTGTATACTGCACCCGAAACCGGTCAACACGTTTCGGACAGTAAACATATGAATTTCTATAAGAAACAGGTGCGTATCGCATTGCGTAACTGCGGATTCATTGATCCTGAAAACATTAATGAATATATTGCTCGCAATGGTTATGCCGCATTGTCTAAAGCACTGCAGATGACACCTGATGAAGTAATCAAAGAGGTGATGGATTCGGGATTGAGAGGCCGTGGTGGTGGTGGATTCCCGACAGGTCTGAAGTGGAAGATTACACGTGATGTGCAAGCAGAACAAAAATATGTTGTTTGTAATGCCGACGAAGGAGACCCGGGTGCATTTATGGACCGTTCGATTTTGGAAGGTGACCCAAATACCGTAATCGAAGCAATGGCTATCAATGGTTATTGTACAGGTGCATCTAAAGGTTTGATATATATTCGTGCAGAGTATCCGCTTGCAGTAGAACGTTTGAAGATTGCAATGGCTCAAGCTCGCGAATTGGGTCTTTTGGGTGAAAATATTATGGGAACAGGATTCTCGTTTGATATTGAGATCCGTTATGGAGCAGGTGCTTTTGTCTGCGGTGAGGAGACAGCGTTGATCCACTCAATGGAAGGTAAACGTGGTGAAGCAACCGTTAAACCTCCATTCCCAAGTGAATCAGGTTATAAGGGTTATCCGACCAATGTGAATAATGTTGAAACTTATGCAAACATTCCTCCGATTTTATTGAATGGTGCAGAGTGGTTCACAAAGATTGGTACAGCTAAAAGTAAGGGTACCAAGGTGTTTGCATTGGCTGGTAAGGTTAATAATGTTGGTCTAATCGAGGTCCCGATGGGAACAACTTTGCGAGAAGTTATATTCGATATCGGTGGCGGCATTAAAGATGGAAAGAAATTTAAGGCAGTTCAGACGGGAGGTCCTTCAGGCGGTTGTTTGACTGAACGCCATTTGGATTTGCCGATTGACTATGACAATCTGTTGGCAGCAGGTTCGATGATGGGTTCAGGTGGTATGATCGTGATGGACGAATCGGACTGTATGGTAGCAGTATCGAAATTCTATCTGCAATTTACAGTTGAAGAATCTTGTGGAAAATGTGCTCCGTGTCGTATCGGAAACAAGAGAATGTATGAGATCCTCGAAAAGATTACCAAAGGCGACGGCACGATGGAAGATCTTGATAAATTGAAAAATCTCGCACGCGTAGTCAAAGATACGGCATTGTGCGGATTGGGACAGACTTCACCGAATCCTGTATTGTCGACAATGGATAATTTCTGGGACGAGTATGTCGCTCACGTTAAGGATAAGACTTGTCCGGCACATCAATGTCGAGATTTGAGCCACTATTTTATCGACCCGACACAATGTAAGGGTTGTACTGCTTGTGCCCGAGTATGTCCAGTAGGAGCAATCTCAGGTGTAGTTAAACAGCCACACGCAATCGATCCGTTGAAGTGTATCCGCTGTGGTAGCTGTATGTCAAAATGTAAATTCAATGCAATAATCATCAAATAGCACTAATTATGGAAAAGATAAAACTCACCATTGATAATCGTCAGGTGGAAGTCGATAAAGGTACAACGCTGTTGGAAGCCGCTGCCGGTATCGGAATAAAGATTCCGACATTGTGCCATTTGAATCTGCACGATTTGAATTATGAAAATAATCCTGGAGCTTGTCGAATTTGTGTAGTAGAAGTTGCGGGACGTCGCAATTTGGCACCTGCCTGCAAGACTGAATGTACTGAAGGTATGGATATCAAGACACACTCTCCGCGAGTAATCAATGCTCGTCAGACTGTGATGGAACTGATTCTGTCAAACCATCCGAATGAATGTCTGACTTGTGCAAAGAGTGGTCACTGTGAACTTCAGTCTATTGCAAGCGAACTGGGAATCCGCAAAATTAACTACGCTGGCGAAATGTCTACATTTACTGAAGATGTATCATTGTCAATTATCCGCAATATGGATAAATGTATAATGTGCCGTCGATGTGAGACTGCCTGCAATTCGATTCAAAGTGTCGGAGCCCTTTCGGCAACAAGCCGTGGTTTCGGTGCAGTAGTAGGTACGGCATTCGGAACAAATATTGCTGATACTAACTGTACAAATTGCGGACAATGTGTTGCAGTATGTCCTACAGGAGCATTGACCGAACATAGCAATATTCCGGAATTGATGAGTGCGATTGCCGATCCGAAGAAGACAGTTGTCGTACAAACAGCACCTGCAGTGCGTGTGGCTTTGGGTGCAGATTTCGGCTTCGGAGCACAAAGTGTTACAGGTAAGATGGTTGCAGCATTGCGTCAGATAGGTTTTGATTATGTATTTGATACAGACTTCGCAGCAGACTTGACAATTATGGAAGAAGGTACCGAATTGTTGGGCCGTTTGAAAGAACATTTGTCTGGTAATAGTGAGGTTAAGATTCCGTTGATGACCTCTTGTTGTCCGGGCTGGGTTGGATTTATGGAACAGAATTTCCCTGAATTGCTGCCTCACCTATCAAGTGCTAAATCTCCGCAACAGATGTTTGGTGCGATAGCAAAGAACTACTTCGCACAAAAATTGGGAATCGATCGTCGTGATTTGGTTGTAGTGTCAGTGATGCCTTGTGTTGCCAAGAAGTTCGAATGCAACAGAGATGAATTCAAGGTAGATGGCGATCCCGATGTAAATATCTCGATTACAACCCGCGAATTGGCACATTTGATTCGTTATACAAATATCGACTTCGCAGGACTCGAAGATGACGATTTCGATCGTCCACTTGGCGAGTCAACCGGAGCATCTGTAATTTTTGGTGCAACGGGTGGCGTGATAGAAGCAGCAGTCCGTACGGCTTATGAACTGCACACAGGCAACGAATTGACTAAGATTGATTTTGACGAATTGAGAGGTTTCTCGGGAGTCCGTTCGGCTACGATCGACTTCAACGGAGTTCCCATCAAGATCGGAATCGCACACGGGCTTGCAAATGCACGCAAGTTGGTGGAAGAGGTCAAAGCTGGTCGAGCAGATTACCACGCAATCGAAGTGATGGCTTGTCCGGGCGGTTGCATCGGCGGAGGTGGTCAGCCATATCATAAAGGGGATATGTCGGTAATCCGCGAACGAATGCAGTCAATTTACGAAGAGGATCGCAATAAACCGTTGCGTAAGTCACACGAAAATCCATATATACATCAGTTGTATAATGAATTCTTAGGTACTCCGTGTAGTCATCTGTCTCACGAGTTGTTGCATACTCACTATTTTGACCGCAAAAAGGTTATTTGTCCAACTGAAGAAAAACAATAGAATTATGAAAAATACCGTATGTATGTGTGGGTCGATTGTCGACAAGGTAAAAGCGATTTGTGCGGAATTTAATAACGATCCGGGCGAGTTGATTAACATTTTGCATAAGACCCAAGAGATGTTGGGCTATCTGCCATCAGAGGTACAAGAGATCATTGCGATGGCGTTGGATATTCCCGCAGCCAAAGTTTATGGCGTAGTTACATTCTATTCGTTCTTCACGATGAAACCTAAAGGCAAATACCCGATCTCGGTCTGCCTGGGAACAGCTTGTTATGTACGCGGAGCTGAAAGCGTACTCGAAGAGTTCAAAGATGAATTGGGAATCGGCGTGGGAGAAGTCACAAAGGATGGACTCTTTTCGTTGGATTGTTTGCGATGCGTAGGTGCTTGCGGACTTGCTCCGGTAGTAATGGTTGGAGAAAAGGTCTTTGGACGTCTGACTGCTGAGAGTGTTCGTGGTGTATTGGACGAATTCTACAACAAAGAGAAGTAGTCTTAACATTGGGAGTGAATAGGTGTGACAATAAATGACCCCCAAGTCACACTCGTTAATGCTTTCGATATAATAATCATAGAGGGTATTCCTGATGGAATACCCTCTATTTGTGTATGAAAATTTAAAATCTATTTGTTGTTATTTTTTCTTGAGAGTGTGCTTTTGGAATAAACTTTCGATATACTTATTTAATTCCTCAGTGTTTTTTGCTTGTTGGTATTGATTAATCAAAATGTAGGCCTTTTGGTGTTCTTCATATTTGAGAACCAATACTTTTTGTTCGTGAGTTTCAGTTTTGTTATCGTTTCGATAGATTGTTGATTTCACGACTTGTGTCTTCTTGGGTTTAATCTCGATTGTGAATACACCATTTTCGATATCTTGCGGAGTCGACTCGCCGTATGTTTCTACTACGATGCGATTTACAACCTTATTGTCAAATACAAATTTGAGTCTGGTGGTTTTACCCTTCGATGTTATTAAATGTTCTTTGTACACCTTGAAGGATTGATTATTTTCCAAAGTGAGGTCTGCATTGTCAAATTTAAACTGTTCCACACGTTGCATACTTTTGACCGTAGCTTCACCTAAATTTTGTGCATATCCGACACCTCTTAGATAGACTTCTTGAGCAGAGCCATTATTGACTCCACAGAGTACAAACACTAAACAAAGTGTAAGTAAATAACAAATTTTCTTCATAGCTTTGATTGTTTATGTTGTTTGAAAAATAATCATTCGCAAGCCTTGAGACTCATATCCAGACTCTTAATCTGGTGAGTCAGTGCTCCGACAGAAACGAAATCAACACCACATTCGGCATAACTACGCAGATTTGCCAAAGTTATACCACCTGAAGACTCAATTTCACTGCGGTCTCCAATCTTTTCGACAGCAACACGAGTCAGTTCAGGCGTGAAATTATCCAACATAATTCGTTCAACGCCACCGGCACGGAATACTTCGTCAATGTCCTCAAGCGAACGTACTTCGACTTCAATCGGGAGCGAACGACCTGTCTGAGCAAGATACTCTTTAGTCTTCATTACGGCATTGTATACACCCCCAGCGAAGTCGATGTGGTTGTCTTTGAGCATAATCATATCGAACAATCCCATACGATGATTTTCCCCACCACCTATTTTTACAGCCATTTTGTCGAGGACTCTTGCTCCCGGAGTTGTCTTTCGGGTATCCAATATGCGACATTTCAGTCCGTCAACCTCTTTGACATAGACTGCAGTCTGAGTTGCAATGCCACTCATTCGTTGCATAATATTAAGCACGATACGTTCTGCCTGCAACAACGATTGGGTGCGGCCTTCGATATAGAATGCAACATCTCCGACTTCAACCCGAGTGCCGTCTTCAATCTTCTGGTCGAAGATGATTTGCGGATCAAGACGTTGAAAAATCATTTTTGCGACTTCGATACCTGCAATAATGCCTGGTTGCTTCACGAGCAGTCTCATTCTGCCACGTCGATCTGAAGGAATTGTGGCTAATGATGAGTGGTCGCCATCTCCAATGTCCTCACTAATAGCGAGTTCAATAAGCCCGTTGATGTAGGGCAAATATTTTTTATCAATCATAATTCTTGAAATTTGAACAAATGTACGAATAATTTTTTAAAAATAGTTACCTTTGCACCTGCAATAAACAAGGCGATGAAATTTTTTCGAATATTATCACTAATTTTATTGGCAGTTTGGGGGGGAAATGGTGCTGTAAATGCAGCCGAACCTCAGAGGCCTCGTTTGGTATTGAATATCATAGTCGATGGAATGCGTAACGATTACCTGAGTCGATTTGGTAAAAATTTGGGTACTGCCGGCATAAATCGTATTATAAATAATGGAACTATCTGCTCGACTGCGAATTATGATTTTTCGCAGACAAATACTGCTGCAGGAGTTGCTACGATTGTTACGGGGGCAAATCCAGATACCCACGGAATCATTTCGTCAACCTGGAAAGATTTTACTACCAACGAAACAATCTCTGTAGAACAAGATAACAATTATAAAGGATTGGGTTGTGATGACGAAAATAGAGGACGAGTTTCGGCACAACGATTGATGGTCAGTTCGATAGGTGATCAGTTGAAGAGATATTACAAGGGATCGCGTTCGTATAGCGTTGCGATGACTCCGACAAGTGCCGTTGTTGCGGGAGGTCGTTTGGCTGATGCGGCATTCTGGTTCGATACGCAGAAGGGAAAATGGATGACGAGCTCTTATTACGTAGAAAAGATGCCTGAGTGGGCACGCAAATTCAATAATGCTGATAACATATCACCATACTGTACCAGAAATTGGACTACACTATTTGAGTATAAACGATATGTGTGTGTGCGTCAAACCGATATTCAAAGCGATTCATCGGCCCGATCGTTTATAAATCAGTTATTTGCACAGCGTAAAAATGGCAATTATAAGGATATGATGACTACTCCGTTTGGGGTGAATATGATGTTGGAATTTGCCAAAAAGGTGATGATTTATGAGGATCTCGGACGAGATGACATAACAGATATGCTGACTGTTGTTCTCGAGCCGTTTGGTGAAATTTCACAAAAGTATGGTCCCGATTCGCGTGAGGTTGAAGATGCCCTCTATAGACTCGATACAGCAATCGCAGACCTTATGTCATTCATTGATATTCAACTCGGTAGTGACAATGTGCTGATCGTGTTTACCTCTTCTCGTGGAATGTCAGAGATGGTTGATAAGAATCCCAAATCGTTGTCGAGTTATTTCAATACAACCCAATTCAAGGCAATCGTAAACGGATTCCTGAATGCACAGCTCGGGACAGAAGAGTGGGTGACATACTACAATGACAGACAGTTGTATCTCAATCGACGTGCGATATATGCCAAAGGATTGAAGCTGGCAGATGTGCAGAATATGGTAGCTGGATTTGCAATCCAATTCAGAGGAGTCGCTAGTGCTATTACGGGAACAGCTCTTCAAACGGGTGGATTTACATCGGGCTTAATGCGAAAAATTCAGCATAGTTACAATCCGCGTACCTCGGGTGATTTGATAATAAATCTGCAGCCTGGGTGGATTGACGAAGTAGAAGGAGTTGTGTCGAACTCGGGTTCGGCCTTCAGATATGATACCAATGTGCCGTTGATTTGGAGTGGCTGGAAGATTCCTAAAAATGTGGCAATTTCACGCAATGTGGATATGTGTGATATTACTGCAACATTGTCGGCAATATTGAGGATTCCTGCTCCGGAGTCAACCTCTGGTGTCGAAATTAAAGAGATTATTGAACAATAAATATCGTTGCAATGACTATTGACGAAATTCAGGAAGAGATAGTAGAAGAATTTTCAGGCTTTGACGAGTGGCTTGACAAGTATTCATATTTGATAGAGTTGTCCTCTGAGTTGCCTGAGATTGATCCGAAACACAGAACCGACCAATATATCATAAAAGGTTGTCAGTCGCGTGTGTGGGTAGATGCCGAATTCAGAGATGGAAAGGTTTACTACACGGCAGACAGTGATGCAATCATTACAAAGGGAATAATCACCCTATTGATAAGAGTGATGAGTGGTCAGACACCAGATGATATTCTTGCGTCGGAATTGTCTTTTATAGATCGTATCGGATTGAAAGAAAATCTTTCGCCAACACGTGCAAACGGATTGCTGGCGATGATTAAACAGATGAAAATATATGCTTTGGCATTCTCAAATGCCAACCAAAAATAGCGAAAATTATGACACCTGAAGAATTGCTTGAAATTGAGACAAATATTGTACTTGTGCTTAAAAATGTTTACGATCCAGAAATTACGGTTAACATCTATGATTTGGGATTGATTTATGATATTGATGTCGAGCCGGATGGAACTGCAAACATTACGATGACGCTGACAGCTCCGAACTGCCCAATGGCAGACATTCTGCTCAAAGAGGTCAACGATCAGGTAGGACAGGTGAAAGGTGTGAGTCAGGTTAAGATTGACTTGACATTCGAACCTCAGTGGAATCAAACAATGATGTCTGATGAAGCTAAACTTGAGTTGGGATTTATGTAGTTATCAATAGACAAGAAAATGCAGTCTGACGTGAGTTCAGACTGCATTTTTATTCTTTAAGTTTTAAATTCGGTCCGTTAGAATTTCCAGCCTACGCCGAGTTGAATGATCCCATTCTTAGATCTGATTTTATCTCCGTCAACTTTTTTCAAAATGTCAACCATACCTATATTGTATCTCAAGTCAATGGTCATTCCGAAATCGAATTCATAACCTACACCAAGTGCAATACAGAAATCAACCTTGTGGAAGTCGGCATCCATTTTGGTGCCGTCACGTACGAGTTTCTTTTTGACAAGGAAGTTTACCTCTGGACCGAGGTGAATGTGCATACCATCAATTGGGTAGAACTTTGCCAAGATCGGAACATTGATGTAATTTGCAACCAATTTGCCATTCAATTTGCCATTTTCAGTCGGGAATTTAAGTTTTGCTCCTTGAATTGAATACATCACTTCGGCCTGCAACCCCAACCAATGATTTACCTGAAACGAAGCAAATCCACCGAAAGCCATTCCGACCCTCATTTTGTTGTCAACAGATACCGCTTTGATGTCATCGAGGTTTACACTCGACAGATTCAGAGCAATCTTCGGCCCGTATCCAAATTTTGATTGAGCCGATGCCGATGTGCCGATAGCAACACACAGCATAATAAAAATTAAACGTTTCATAGTGATAATATTTTTGAGTAAAACCCTGATTAAATTTTCGAGAAAAAGAATCCCAAAAAATATACCAAACCACAAATGACGATAATGTAGACTTGTAAATTGGTGAATTTTCAAAAAAAATATAGTTGGAGAATAAAAAAAATAATATTGATAGTTAAAAACGTCGAGTTTATCAAAAAATAGTATTATATTTGTCGTGGATTAACTAATACTTATGCACTATGATAGTAAAAATTTGTGTAGGCAGTTCATGCCATTTGAAAGGGTCTTATGACGTATTGGAACAGATGAAGGCAATCGTTAAAAAATATAACGTCGAAGATATTGTGACTCTTCAGGCAAGTTTTTGTCTGGGTGATTGTGCTGAGGGCGTGACAGTTCGTTCTGAATCTGGTGAGGGTGCAGATCAACAGGTAATAATGTTGCATCACGTAAATGCTGAAAATGCAGAACAACTTTTTGTAGACCAAGTTTATCCATTGTTAAATTGTTAGTCGGATAGATTCCGACTCGCTGCTATGGCGGAATATCTGGAGTTTAAACAGGCAAAGTGTAAAAATTGCTATAAATGCCTCAGAGAGTGTCCCGTTAAAGCAATCGATGTAAAAGATCTTCAGGCAAAGATCATTGACGATCGTTGTATCTTGTGTGGAAAATGTACGATAGTTTGTCCGCAAAATGCAAAGTTCGTTCATAGTGATGTCGATTTGATTTGGCAGATGCTGGAGGATCCTGGTAATCGCGTGATTGCCAGCGTTGCTCCGTCTTTTGTCTCGTCGTTCGATGTTGATGATTTTCAGTCGTTTAAGATTGCTCTCGGTAAGCTGTCGTTTGCCGATGCCGAAGAGACAGCCGTTGGTGCAAAAGAAGTTTCGAAAGAGTATAAACGCTTGTTGGAGTCGGGTGAGTATAAAAACCTGATTACGTCGGCTTGTCCGGCAGCGTGTCGAATGATTCAACTCTACTACCCGTCGGCACTGAAGTATCTCGCACCGGTTGATTCTCCGATGATTGCACACGCTAAAATGTTGCGTGCACGTTATCCTGATGCTAAAATTATCTTCATTGGGCCGTGTATCGCTAAGAAACGTGAGGCTAAGGAGAGTGGATTGCTCGATGGTGTGTTGACGTTTGAAGACTTGAAACAGATGTTCGACCAGAGGGGAATTGTGCCGAATGAGATTTCTCATTTCGCGTTTGATCAGGAAGTGGGTGAAGCCAACTTGGCAAAGCACTATCCGACACGTCGTGGAATTATAAAATCTTTCGGAACACTGCCTGCAGGATATGAATATATTGCAATTGATGGAGCACAGAAATGTGTCGAAACTCTTGCTAATATCGAGTATCTTAGCGGAACATTCCTTGAATTGAGCTGTTGTGTAGAGGCGTGTATCAATGGGCCTTGTAGCCTGGTCCCCTATGGTGGAAGTATTCGTGCGATGTCGAAGATACATAACTATGTAGATAAGGAAAATCTGCGATTGGCAACTCCGGCATCAGATGAACAAAATACAGAATTTGATTTCTCGAGAAGTTATCCGAGAATGAGAGTTAAAAATAAGGTGCCTACCGAACAGCAAATTAAGGAGATCCTGGCTCGAACAGGAAAATTCCGTCCCGAAGACGAATTGAATTGTGGAGCTTGTGGATATTCAACTTGCCGAGAGAAGGCTTGGGCAGTAATAAACGGATATGTTGATATTGAAGTTTGTCTGCCGTATATGCGAGAACGAGCCGAGTCAATGTCTTATGAGGTAATTCAGAGCAGTCAGAACGGTATCGTGGTGCTCGATTTTGATATGAATATACTTGAAATAAACACTGCAGCAAAAACACTGCTCGGAATTGAGGATAGCAATGTTAAGATGAAACCAGCCGCAGATTATTTTGATACTGTCAATTTCATCATTGCAATGTCGAAAAACGAAAAGTGTGAGTTTCAAAAAGTATATATACCACAAACAAAATCGTATATCAATCAGACAATCAGTTTGATAGAGGATAAACGAGTTTTGTTTGCAGTTATGACGGATATAACTTCTCAAGTAAACTATAATGATCGACTCATTAAAGTAAAACAAGATACATTGTCAGTAACAGATAACGTTATCAAGAAACAGATGCGAGTCGCTCAGGAAATAGCATCGTTGTTGGGTGAAACTACTGCTGAAACTAAGGTCGCATTGTTAAAACTTAAAACAATGTTGCAAGAGGAAGAACGTCAAGAAATATAGGAAATGGTCGGAGTTGTTGAGTATGGATATACGTCGTTGAACAAGTTCGGCGAGGAGTTGTGTGGAGATCGTGTGGAAACTTGTGTTGTAGATGGATGGACAACACTTGTTCTTGCAGACGGATTGGGTAGTGGAGTCAAAGCCAATATATTGGCAACCTTGACTTCGAAGATTTTGTGTACAATGGTCGCAAATAACATCCCGATGCAGGATTGTGTAGAGACGATTATCGATTCGTTGCCAATTTGCAAAGTTCGCGGAGTGGCATATTCGACTTTTTCGGTCATTCACGTAAATGACAAAGGTGAGGGCTACCTGATAGAATTCGATAACCCTCAGGCAATTTATATAAGAAACGGGCGTACGTGTGATTTGATGAAGTGTCAAATGGATATCTGTGGCAAACAGATCTTCCATTCGCGATTGTCAATGAAGGACGGCGATTCGTTGGTCGTGACTTCTGATGGAACAATCCACGCAGGAGTGGGAATGATATTGAATTTCGGGTGGCTGAGAGATGATATCAAAAAATATATTGATCGGAATATCAAACCCGGAATGTCGGCTCGTAGTATAGCCTGGTTATTAGCATCGGCTTGTAATGATCTGTATGTTGATAAACCTGGAGATGATACGACGGTGGCAGTGGTTCGTTTCCGTGCTCAGGATCGAGTGAATGTTATGGTTGGCCCTCCGACTGACAAGAACAGCGATCAAGAGTATGTAGAACGTTTTTTTGAACCCGGAGTTAAGAAAATAGTCTGCGGAGGAACAACGTCACAGATCGTATCGCGAGTAATTGGAAAACCGTTGACAACAAGTTTCGATTTTCCTGATCCGGAGGTTCCGCCGATAGGCTACATTGAGGGCGTAGACTTGACGACAGAGGGTGTAATCACTCTGCGTCGGGTATTGGAACTCTCAGAAAAATATGTGTCACCCAATGACCTGACGTCTAAGACGTTCGTGCGTAGAGATGGAGCATCGAAGTTGGCTCAGATATTGTTTGAAGAGGCAACTGATATTCATTTTTTTGTTGGCCAGGGAGTCAATGTGGCACACAAGGGATTGCCTATAGACTTGACAATGAAATTAAAACTAATAGAATCACTCTCGGCGAATTTGCGTCGAATGGGTAAGAAAGTAGAGGTAACTTATAACTAAATAATGGGAAACAAGAAAGTTTTTGACACCAGCGTACAGCTGATGAAGTACAATGTTCTGCGTGAACTTGTACGTCGTGCCTATGAGGGCGGATTGGAAAATGCGTATATCGAAATCCCCAAGATTATCTCTCCGGGACCAAAACCACTACTTCGTTGTTGTGTTTACAAGGAACGTGCAATTTTGCAGGAACGTATCCGAATGGCGTCTGGCGGAGATAAGACAAATCCAAATGTGATTGAGGTGATTGATATCGCTTGTGACGAATGTCCAACAAATGCAATTTATGTATCACCGGCGTGTCGTGGCTGTTTGGCACACTCTTGTCAAGAGGTTTGTCCGAAAGATGCAATTACAATTGTTAATCGTCGAGCAACGATCGATCCGGAAAAGTGTGTTGAATGTGGCCGTTGTACACAGGCTTGTTCATATGGAGCATTAATCAAACAAGTGCGTCCGTGTATGCAAAGTTGTAAGGTGAAGGCTATCTCAATCAACGAAAACAAGAAAGCCGTTATCGATAACAACAAGTGTATTATGTGTGGTGCTTGTGTATTGGCTTGCCCGTTCGGTGCAATGGTTGATAAATCATTTGTATTGGATATTGTTAAATTGTTGCAAGAATCAGAAAACAATACCAAGTATAAGGTTTATGCCGTAATCGCTCCAGCAATCGTCAGCCAATGTCGTGATGGACGTATCGGTCAGGTTGTTACTGCAATCAAGAAACTCGGATTCCACGAAGTCGTAGAGGCTGCTCTGGGGGCAGATATCACATTGTGGAAAGAGGGTAACGAATGGATGGAACGTAAATTGATGACAACATCTTGCTGTCCGTCATTTGTCCGTTACATCAACTTGAACCACCCTGAATTGGTTAAGTATATTTCACATACAGTATCTCCGATGATCGAGACAGCACGTTTGATCAAACATACAGATCCGACAGCTAAGTGTGTATTCATCGGCCCGTGTGCTGCTAAGAAGATGGAATATACACTCGAAAAGACAGGTGGTGCAATTGACTTGGTAATGTCATTCGAAGAATTGCAGGCATTTGTAGATGCTCGTGGTATCGACACTGCAACCCAAGAAGATTCAGTATTGAACAATGGTTCATTCTATGGTCGTATCTTTGCTAAGTCAGGTGGTATCGTTCAAGGTTTGCTCGATCTTGCAAAACGTGAAGGTATCGAAGGTTTGCGTCCCGTAGTTATGAACGGTCTGGAACAATGTCGTGCAAACTTGTTGAAACTCAAGATGGGTAAGAGTGACAACAACTTCTTCGAAGGTATGATTTGCGAAGGTGGTTGTTTGAATGGTCCGTTGTGTATCACTCACGGTCCACGCAACGTTGTTGACGTAGACAAGTACGGCAACGAAGCTCACGAAAAGAGCATTGACAATTCGGTTCGTCTTTACAAGATGCGTTACGGAGAAGAAGAGTAATCACTTTTCGTAACTGATAAATAAAAGTGTCCGAGAATTTGCAGCTGGTCCGGTTGTTCGGAGAGGCGTGTAATCTCGGACACTTTATTTGAATTAAAATTTCATACAGATGACAATAATTCAGCTCGAATATTTTCTTGCCGTAGCCAGATGGCAGAGTTTCTCGGTTGCCTCTGAACGGTGTTTTGTCACTCAGCCATCGCTGAGTATGCAGATTAAAAACCTTGAAAATGAACTTGGTCTGGTATTGATAGATCGTTCAAGTAAACCGATTCGGCTTACAGATGCAGGCAAGGTGGTTGAAGCTCAGGCCAAGATTGCATTATCTGAGTTTTACAAGGTTAAGGGCGTAGTTTCGGATATGAAAAACGATGTTGCAGGTGTGTTGAGATTGGGAGTTATACCTACGATCGCACCATATTTGTTGCATAAGTTTATACCCGAATTTGTACGACGTTATCCTGAAGTATCGTTTGAAGTGTATGAGATGATAACCCCAGAACTGATACGTTCGTTGTACGAGGATCATATTGATGTTGCCATTATGGCCGGAGGTTCACCGGAAGATATTGAAGAGAAAGTGATATTCAAAGATAGATTCTATGCTTATGTTTCAGATACCCATCCTCTGAGTGAACGAGAACATATAAAGATTGATGACATTCAAGGCGAATCATTGTTGTTGTTGCCCGAGGGGCACTGTTTGAGAGATCAGGTGTTGGATTTGTGTGGAATGAAAAACAAGTATAAGGGTGGGTTCTGTTTTGAAAGCGGATCATTGTTGACTCTTATGCGACTTGTTGATAGTACATCTTCGATGACGATTATTCCAGAGATGAGTCTTGATTCGATTCCTCAAGAGAATCAGCATCGTATACGTAAATTGGGCAATGGAGGTTACTCACGCCCGATTACATTGTCAGTGAAGTGGAGTTTCGTGAAGCAGGCATTGGTTGAGGCAATGCACAGCACGATTGTTGATGTAATGGGTGAAAATTGCGATAATTGAAAAAAAATGTTATTTTTGCAAAATTAACGGAATTGGTTTTTGAAATTATTTTATGAGTAAATTATCAGACAGCATAGTTGCTGCAATTGAGGACAAAAAGGGACAATCAATAGTTTCGCTTGATTTGAGAGGATTTGATGGTGCAGTTTGTGACGAATTCATCGTATGTAATGCCGATTCGGGAACTCAGGTTATTGCTATTGCCGACGGTATCGAAGAGCAAGTGTTTAAGGATCATCACGAATGGCCTGTGCGTAAAGAGGGTATGGAGAACGCCCTGTGGGTAATTGTTGACTATGGAGATGTTGTTGTACACGTATTCAGAACTGAATCACGAGAATTTTATCGTCTTGAAGATTTGTGGGCTGACGCAATAATTAAGAAATTTTAACGATATATAATAAACGTTAAAAGATTGAGAGTAAAATGGCAAAAATCGAACCTAATAAACGAAAACCTAATACAGCTCCGAAGTTCAATATATTTTGGATTTATGGGTTGATAGCATTGTTCATTGTAGGTTGGGGGTTGTTTAATGGAGGCGGAAATCCTCTTGAGATAACGTGGGCAACCTTTAAAAACCAAATCATAACATCAGGAGATGTACAGAAGGTTGAGGTCGTAAATAAAGAGGTGGTTGAGGTATTCCTTAAACCAGATAAGATTAAGGATTGGCGTGAGAATGTTGAGTTCCGCAATATTCCATCAAGTGGTCCCCAGTTTGTATTCACCATAGGCTCGTTGGATAAATTTGAGGAGAATATGGAGACTATACAGATGAATATTCCAGATGCAGACCGAATCTCGCCCATCTTTGTCAAGAAACGTAGTCTGTGGACAGATGTGTGGTCGGTATTCCCATTTTTGATGATACTGCTGTTTACGGTTTTGATTTTCCGCAGTATGTCGCGTGGTAGCGGTGGCGGTGGTGGCGGAGTCTTCAATGTGGGTAAAGCGAAGGCTCAGATGTTTGATAAAGATTCCAAGATAAAAGTGACCTTCAAAGACGTAGCCGGAATGGAGGGTGCCAAAACAGAGATAATGGAAATTGTTGACTTTTTGCGTAATCCGAAGAAATATAATGATTTAGGTGGTAAGATTCCTAAGGGAGCATTGCTGGTAGGCCCTCCGGGAACGGGTAAGACGTTATTGGCAAAGGCTGTAGCTGGAGAGGCTAATGTGCCGTTTTTCTCAATCAGTGGTTCAGATTTTGTCGAAATGTTCGTTGGGGTCGGAGCATCTCGTGTCAGAGATTTGTTTCGTCAGGCTAAGGAGAAATCTCCGTGCATTGTGTTCATAGACGAAATTGATGCCATTGGTCGTGCTCGCGGTAAGAATTCTGGATATTCATCGAACGATGAACGCGAAAATACGCTGAATCAGTTGCTTACAGAGATGGATGGTTTCGGAACCAATGCGGGAGTAATCATTCTGGCAGCAACAAATCGTGCAGATATTTTGGATAAAGCACTGATGAGAGCAGGTCGTTTTGACCGTCAGATTCACGTTGAGTTGCCAGATTTGACAGAACGTCGTGACATTTTTGAGGTCCATTTGCAGCGGTTGAAACTTGACCCGACTTTGGATAAGGAGTTTCTGGCTAAGCATACACCTGGATTCTCTGGAGCCGATATTGCAAATGTTTGTAACGAAGCAGCCTTAATCGCTGCACGTGGAGATAAGAAACAGGTTGAACGCCAAGATTTTCTTGATGCGATTGATCGAATCGTAGGTGGTCTTGAACGCCGTTCGACAATTATATCACCACCAGAGAAACGTTCCATTGCATTCCACGAGGCAGGGCACGCTACGGTTAGTTGGTTGTTGCAGTATGCTAATCCGTTGATCAAGGTTACGATAATTCCACGTGGTCGAGCATTGGGAGCAGCTTGGTATCTGCCAGACGAACGCCATATTACCACTAAAGAGCAGTTGCTTGACGAAATGTCTGCAACACTTGGCGGACGTGCAGCTGAAGAATTATTTCTGGGTAGAATTTCCACTGGAGCTCTCAACGATTTGGAACGTGTTACGCGTCAGGCCTATGCAATGATTTCATATTTCGGAATGAGTGATACGTTGGGCAATATAAGTTATTATGATTCGACAGGACAGAGTGATATGGCATTTTCAAAACCATATAGTGATAAAACTGCTCAACAGATTGATTCTGAGGTTAAAGAGTTGATAGATTTGGCTTATGAGCGAGCAAAGTCAATTCTTGAAGAACACCGTACACAGATGGAACAACTTGCGGAAAAATTGCTTGAGAGTGAAGTAATTTTTAGTGAAGATGTTGAACGGATACTTGGCAAACGTCCTTTTAATAATACACCTGAGGGTGTGAAATCGACGGAATCTGAAGTTATTGATGCACAATCTGAAGAGGTCATAGCATAAACGAAAAGATGAAACAATTACTAATCAGATCATTAGGTGGATTAATTGTCGTCAGTGCGATAATTTTATCCGTTTATAATGAGTGGGCGATGCTTCTTGTTGCGATGCTGATAGCAGCAGGGTCAATGTTAGAAGTATTTTCTATAGCACGTCGCAAGGGAATCTTCTCTGAACGAATCGTGCCGATACTATTTTCGATGTTAGCATTAATCGCTATTAAATTTGACTTTTCACTTCGTTTCTTAGTGTTATTGTTGCCTGTTGTCGCGATAATCGAATTGTATCGAAACAAGGTTACACCGCTAGAAAATATCTGTGTATCAGTTGGTAATGTGATTTACGTGCTGGTTCCGATGTTGTTGCTAATTTTTTTCCGCGAGAGCATTGATAGATATTTTTTGTTGGCATATTTTGTTATTGTCTGGACAAATGATGTGGGAGCTTATCTCGTTGGAATGAGCATTGGAAAGCATCGTCTGTTTGAGAGAATTTCTCCAAAGAAATCCTGGGAAGGATTTTGGGGCGGAGTGTTGTTCTCTGTAGCTGTGTCACTTATCGCAGGGTATATGATTCATAACGAAGTGTCGTTGTGGTGGGCAGGACTTGGGGTAATTATCAGTGTGTCAGGAGTTTGGGGTGATTTGATTGAGTCAATGTTCAAACGATCTGTTCAGATGAAAGATTCAGGTTCGATAATACCAGGACACGGCGGTTTTCTTGATAGATTTGATGCAGTTTTTGTTTCAGCACCGATAGTTTTTATCTATTTATTTGTCACAAACCAAAATTTATTTTAAATTTGTATCATAAAATCACTGTTGTATGCGATTTAAGATACACCCAGAAGGTCGAGTAATAGTTTCTGTAGCTACGTTGATAGTTGCCGTTGTGGTATTCTTTCTGTTAAGAATGGATATTGCACCGTGGAATTGGATCGCGGTTGCAGCAATATTATTGGTATATTCGATAATAATTAGATTTTTTAGAAATCCAGAACGAGAGCTGAATCGTGATCCGGATACGATATATTCTCCCGCAGATGGGACAGTGGTGGTTATTGAGCAGACTGATGAGAATGAGTTTTTCCACGATAAACGAATTCAGGTTTCTGTATTTATGTCGTTGTGGAATGTTCACGTCAATTGGTATCCAATTGGAGGTAAGGTAATTTACCAGCGTCACCATCACGGAGCCAAAATGGTCGCTTGGCACCCAAAATCCTCTGAGCTGAATGAACGTACAACCGTAGTTGTGGAACATAATTCGAGAAAGATTTTATTTCGCCAAATTGCCGGATTTGTTGCACGAAGAATTGTTTCGTATGCACGTGAAGGTCAAGAGGTTGATCAGACGAGTCAATGTGGGTTTATAAAGTTTGGTTCACGCGTAGATATATTTTTGCCGTTAGATGCAGAAATAAAGGTTGAACTTAATCAGCGAGTTCGCGGAACAGATACGGTTATTGCCACATTAAAGAAATAGTTATTTTCATTTCTTAATATTTAAGATTCTTGTATTTAATCAACAGGAATCTTTTTTAATTTTTGAAGGTGAGATTACATCTTGAAAATTTTATTCTAACAAATTAATATAGATGAAAGATTTTGCTGCAATAGATTTTGAGACTGCCAATAGTAAACGTTCGAGTGTCTGCTCTATTGGAGTGGTTGTTGTCAGAGGAGGAAAGATTGTAGATAAGTTTTATAGTTTAATCCGTCCCACACCCAATTATTATGCGAGTTTTTGTTGTGAAGTCCACGGTCTGAATAGTGATGATACTAATGATGCACCTTTGTTTCCTGAGGTCTGGTCTCAAGTTGCCCTGATGGTTGATGGATTGCCGTTGGTTGCTCATAATTCGCGATTTGATGAGAGTTGTTTGAGGGCAGTTCACGCGTGTTATGATATGGAATATCCAGAGTATGAGTTTTATGACACTTTGGCAGCTTCGCGAAAAGTTTTTGGTTCTTCGTTAGAAAATCATCAGTTGCAGACATCTGCAGCGGCTTGTGGTTATGACTTGACTGCTCATCACCACGCACTTGCTGATGCTGAAGCTTGTGCAGCAATTGCTATAAAGATATTGTAATATGTTAATTTAGAGTCAAAAATAAGAGGGTGCCGGAATCGACACCCTCTTTATTATATAATCAAAATTTCTATCGTTCGTTTTTGATAGTTTCGATGATTTTTTCGTTTTGAATAATCATCATACCGTGTCTATCGTTAGTGATACCGTCTGTCAGTTTGTAAGTGTATCTTGGGATAGAACCTTCCATTACAGTTGGAACATAGTGATACTGAATGTTTTCCATCTTAGTCTTCAAGTCGTGACCAGCTTCTGTAATGTGAGTAGAAATGATGAACGAACAGCGTCTATATTGAGAGAATCCCAATGTCACAGCAATAGTTGCATCAAATGCGTCCTTCACATTCGTACCCTTGAACAACTCGTCAAAGATAACCAACAAACGAAAACCTTTAGCAACAGTTTCAGCTACGGTCTTAACACGCACAACTTCAGCATAGAAGTGGCTGTAACCCATATTCATATTATCCGAAACGTTGATTGAAGAGAACATACCGTCAATCGGAGCAAACTCCATCTTCGAAGCAGCAACCGGCAAACCGAGGTGAGCCATATATGTTGCAACACCGATAGACTTCATCAATGTAGATTTACCTGCCATATTTGCACCGGTCAGGAAGAATACGTTCTTTTCGCGGTCAATCAAGATGTCATTAGCGATAGCCTTTTTCAGTGATGGGTGGTATACGCCCTCCATCTTAAGAATGTGATTATCACCTTCTAAAGCTACGGCTTTTGTGAATCCGCGGCGACGAGCAATTGTTCCCACGCACAACATAACATCAAACTTATACATCAACTTAATAAGCTGTTGCATTTGTTCGATACATTTGTGACGAAGACGGTAGTCGCACATCAAGATGTCACCCAGACCGAGTTTCTTCGATGCAAGTTGAGCAGTCAGCCATTTCATATCGCCATTGACGATTTTGTCAGCCTCTTCAACCATATCTCTACAAGCACCGCCATTATCTTTGTTTTTCAACAAGTTAATGAACTCTCTGATGCGAACTACGGCTTGCATAGTCTGACGCATACCCTCAGCCAACAATCCGAATTCCTTATCTCGAGCAACGAGTTCTAACACCTTACGACGCAAACCATTAATCATTGCTACGACCATACCTGCACCTTCAGCATTGCTGAGATACTCTTCTGTCGCCTGGAACATTTCGTCGGGCACAGGGAATTGAGCTTCGATACCTTTAAAATACTCGAATTGTTCTGCACGAGCATTGATGCTCTTAGCATCGGTCATCGGATCGTTAAAGATTTGTTCAAGATATCTTTCGCCTCCGCGAGTTTGCAATTCGAGGAACAGACTGAATATTGATCCCGGTTTGTAACGACCCATTATGTTAAGGTCTTCGAGAGTCTGCTTGTCTATAATGAATTTCTTGTTTTCCATTCTTTTAGCCTATTTTTCCCTCTGCGAGGATATCCAAAATGTGTTCATTGCGAATAATGATCATACCGTGACGGTCTTCTGTGATACCCTTGGCGATCTTGTATGTGTAGGTCGGAACTCCATCTTTCATCACTGTCGGGAGATAGATGTAGTTCATATTGTCACAACGATGTTTCAACTCTTCGGCTGCTTCGAGAATGTGTGTCGAGATAATGAACACACAGTTCTTGTTTGCTGCGAATGCTTCTGTTACTGCGACTGTTGCATCGTATGCATCTTTAACGTTTGTTCCGCGGAACAACTCGTCGAACACTACGATAAGGTCACGTGCGTGGCCTACTTCTTGAGCTACCTTCTTAACACGCATAACTTCTGCGTAGAAGTGGCTGTAACCCATATTGATGTTATCGGACAAGTTGATTGTTGTAAACATACCGCGGCTGGCAGTAAATGTCATACTCTTAGCCGGAACCGGGAATCCCATATGTGCAAGGAATACCGCGATGCTGAAAGTCTTCATAAATGTTGACTTACCGGCCATATTTGCTCCGGTCAGGAAGATTACGTTGTTTTCAGGATTAATGTCGATATCGTTCGAAATTGCCTTCTTCAGAAGTGGGTGATAAACTCCCTCCATTTTGATGGTCTTGCGATCAGATTCGATTGCCTTAGCGAAACAGAAATCGCGTTCTGTTGCAACCTTGGCAATGGTAATATAAACGTCCATCAAGAAAATGTGAGACAACAATTTCTTCAACTCATCGCGGAACTGATATCGCAATACTCGGTCGTAATCGGCGGTCTTTTCGTAAGCCAATTTTTTACGACCACGTTCACCATATACATTTGCGATACGAGCATCTTCGAGGATTTCGGCCATCTTGTCTGCTGTAGGACGATAGGGCGAATCCGGTTTGATTTCTTTGACTACGTCTTGCAGTGTACACAAAAATTCGATTGTTGCCAACACGCCTTTGTGTAACTGTTCGTACTCGGTATCTGCTCCCAACATATTGTTAACCTTACGTTTCAATGTGTTGTTTTCGGCTGCCAACTGAGTACGTGTATCAACGTTACTCAAATAGTTATCAATAATATCGAAGATTTCGTTTCGGAACGGGAATTCGATTTTTTGTTCCTGAAAATAACGGATCATTCCGCTACGTGCATTGATCTCATCTGAGTCTGACAGCGGAGAACGAAACATATCTTCGAGCAACAACGATCCGCCTCGTGTCATTGTACGATTGAACAATGCGTATACGCAGTTGCGACCGTGACGACCAAAGATATTCAAGTCGTCAATTGTTTGTTTATCTGCGATAAAACTCATATCCGTTAATTTTATGAATTAGAGGGAATCTGATAGACGGATTCCCTCTAACGAATTGGTTATTTTTAGATTACTATCTACCTTTACGTCTGATCCAGATCAGGATTCCGCACAATGCCAAACCGATTGG
>CAJGBR010000013.1 GCA_904501625.1 uncultured Rikenellaceae bacterium | reverse complement strand
GGTTGGCCCTGACCCCATTGACCTTGCGGACGTTGACCAGGTTGGCCTTGACCCCATTGGCCTTGTGGACGTTGATTTTGAGCATTTTGCTCTTTTTTATTACGTTTATCCTTACGATCTTTTTTGGATACTTTGTCAGCTTCCTGAGTGTTAGGACGTTGTGGAGCTTGACGTTGCCAATTTTCTCTGAAACGAGCCATACTGATCTGCCATTTTTGCATATCGCGTTCGACTTTGGTCCAATTGCCATTTCTGTCGAATTCGACATCGATCGAACCTGTGAAACTTACTTCGTATTCAGAACGTGCATCATCTGTGCTGATAGAGTCAACAGGCATTTCACCAAAAAAAGTAGTTAAAAATTCCTGAGCTCTCTGTGGCATCTCTTTGATTTCAATCTTTACATTTTTGTCAGCATACGCCGAATAGCCCATTGTCATAACTGTAATGGTTGCGACAAGTAGTTTTTTGAAATTACTCTTCATAATGACTTATTTTTCAATGTTAATATTTATCATTAAATTCAATTTGTGTCAATCAGAGATTGTTTAGTGACAATAAATATTCTAAACAATCGTTAATTTTAGGAAGGATAACTACAGACAAAAATAATAAATTTTTCAACAAGTGATACAAATGTTCTAAAAAAATGTATCTTTGTGCGTCAAAAATTCAAGGTGGAAAGATTTGACTGCTTGCAACCACTTTAAAAAAATGCTAAAAAATCGCATTTCTAATTGCACACAGAGGGGATTTCTCTTCAAACACTTTTCACCCATTTGTTAATTTGTGAGTTTTTTCGGACGAAAAATTTGTCCGAAGTGAAAAAGTTTAAAGCAATGGGATTTTTATTCACATCAGAATCAGTTTCAGAAGGACACCCAGATAAGGTGGCCGATCAGATTTCAGATGCCGTTCTGGACCAATATCTTGCTCAGGATCAGGAGGCTAAAGTTGCGTGCGAAACACTCTGTACAACAGGTTTAACTGTAGTTGCCGGTGAGGTTTGTTCAGATGCAACGATTGATGTACAGTCGACGGTTCGTCGGGTTATAAAGAAAATCGGATACAACAAGTCGGAATACCGATTTGATGCCGACTCTTGTGGGGTACTGAGTGCTCTGCACGAGCAGTCGCCAGATATCAATCGTGGTGTAGTGAGAGATGAGGCGGCAGAACAAGGTGCAGGTGATCAGGGTATTATGTTCGGATATGCGTGTAACGAGTCGAAGGACTTGATGCCTGCATCATTGGTGTTGGCACATATTCTGCTGTTAGAGTTGGCTGAAATACGTCGCGAAGGCAAGGAAATGACATATCTCAGACCTGATGCCAAGAGTCAGGTGACAATCGAATATAATGACGATCGTACACCAAATCGAGTTCATACAATTGTGGTGTCTACTCAGCACGATGAGTTTTTGAGTGACGATAAGGCTATGGTTGACCAGATTACGGCAGATGTACGTAATGTGTTGATTCCTAGAGTTAAACTTCGTCTGAATAAGATGGGCGACAATAAGTTGGCAACATTGATCGACAATGATTACAAACTGTTGGTCAATCCAACCGGTAAGTTCGTAATAGGTGGCCCGCACGGAGACTCAGGATTGACAGGTCGAAAGATTATAGTTGATACTTATGGTGGAAAAGGTGCTCACGGTGGTGGTGCATTCTCAGGAAAAGATTCGTCGAAGGTCGACCGTTCGGCAGCATACGCCGTAAGACATATTGCCAAAAATATGGTGGCGGCAGGTATTGCTGACGAAGTACTTGTCCAGATTGCATATGCTATCGGAGTTGCACAGCCTGTAAGTATATTTATCAATACATTCGGACGGTCGAATATTGCAATGTCAGATGGTGAAATTGCAGGAAGAATTTCTAAATTGTTCGATCTCAGACCAGCTAAAATTGTCGAAAGATTTGGATTGAAGAATCCTATATTTGAGCCTACTGCTGCGTATGGCCATTTTGGAAGAGATCCGTATACCAAACAGATAGAGGTGGTGCGTAATGGTCAGAAGGTGACCATTGATGCCGAGTTCTTCGGCTGGGAACGACTTGATGCAGTCGAAATGTTGCGTAAAGAGTTTAATCTTTAACGGGCGATAGTGACGGTGGAGTGTGAATATATTCTGAATAAGGCTCTTGATGGAGAGAAAATTTCGGTTGATGAAGCATTGACCTTATGGCAATATGAGTCGTTAACTCGGTTGATGAAGGCTGCTCATACGAGACGTATGGAGTTGCACCCCAAACCTGTGGTGACTTGGCAGATTGATAGAAATGTTAACATTACGAATTGTTGCATTTCAGGATGTCGTTTCTGTAATTTTCACTGCAAGCCAACCGAACAGGATAAAATATTCATAACAACCATTGATGAGTACGACCGTAAGATTGAAGAAATGAAACGTCTTGGCGGCGATCAATTGTTATTGCAGGGAGGATTACACCCCAATCTTGATGTCGAGTGGTATGAAACTCTGTTTAAAGAGTTGAAACGCAGACACCCTGATGTGAAACTGCACGCATTGGGCCCGCCGGAGATAGACTATATTGCACGTCGCAGCGGAATCTCAATCGAACAGACTCTTGATAGGTTGCGTCAGGCGGGGTTGGATTCGTTGCCCGGAGCAGGAGCTGAAATACTTGATAATGAAATCCGAAAAAAGATATCTCCGGGAAAATGCTCGGCTGATAGATGGTGCGAAGTTATGCATATTGCACACACAATGGGATTTGCAACATCGGCTACGATGATGTATGGTCACATTGAAAATCTGCATCAGCGACTTGTGCATCTTGACCGAATACGCGAATTGCAGAGTCAGGTGCCAAACGGTCAGCCCGGATTTTTAGCATTTATTCCGTGGATTTTCCGATCAACGGGTACTCGTCTCGAACAGGAGGAGGGTATCTCTACGCGGTTCTCGTCGGTGGAGTATCTTAAATTAATTGCCATAAGCCGATTGATGTTGAATAATGTAGCTAATATTCAAGCATCGTGGTTAACTGTCGGTGCTCAGACTGCTCAATTGTCGTTGTGGGGCGGAGCAAATGATATGGGTTCGATTATGATTGAGGAAAATGTAGTCAGCTCGGCAGGTGCTCATAATCAATTTGATGCAGAGGGTATGAAGCGAGCTATTACCCAAGCCGGGTTTATTCCACGCCTACGAGATCAAAAATACATTCTAAGAGACTAAATTGCTTGCCATTTGGGTAATTGTTTGGAAAAAAATATCTACATTTGTACTCTAAGATAATTGTAGATTGTTATGATATTTCCATTCGCAATAAATTGGGATATTAATCCTGTGATGCTCGATTTAGGCTTTATTGAGATCAGATATTACGGATTGTGTTGGGCCGTTGCCCTTGGTCTCGGATTGTGGATTTTTAGCAAAATATTTAAACGCGAAGAGATTTCAGATAAAGTTCTGGATTCGATATTCTGGTATGCAATCGTTGCAACGGTGTTAGGGGCTCGACTCGGACACTGTTATTTCTATGAGCCGACATACTATCTGAGCCACCCATTCGAGGTGTTGAAAATTTGGAAGGGCGGTCTTGCGAGTCACGGTGCAGCATTCGGGTTGCTGATAGGATTGTATCTATTTTCACGAAAAAACAGAGTGCCATATATATGGACCCTCGACCGAATCGGTATTGCCATTGCTATTGGAGGTGCGATGATTCGTTTGGGTAACTTGTTTAATTCCGAAATATATGGGGGGCCAACCTCATTGCCGTGGGGCTTTATTTTTGTAAACGGTAATGAAAATCAAACAGATCCTTGCCACCCGACCCAATTGTATGAAGCATTGGCATATATGTTGATTTTCGGTATATTGAGCCTGATGTATTTTAAACTTGATATGGCTCGGAAAAAACAAGGTGTGATGTTCGGGTGGTTTCTAATAATGTTATTCGGAGCACGTTTCATAATAGAGTTTATCAAAAATCCGCAAGTCGAATTCGAGAAATCAATGTTCCTCGATATGGGGCAGTGGTTGAGTCTGCCGTTTATTGTCGGTGGAATGTGGATTCTCTACAAGGCTCGTAAAAATAAATTGCCGAATATTTTCACTTGGGTAAATCCTGTTCGTCCAAAGGATAAATCTAAAAAATAAATCTATGGAAATTATCGAACGTGTGATATTTAATAATCTGCTCCGCCAGCAAAGCATAGTGTTGCCAAAGGTAGGAACACTTATGGTATATAGAGAGGTTGGACGTTTTGATGCACAGACACGTCGGGTAATTGCACCTAGATCAAGAGTGGAATTTATTGGTGAAACTCCTGAAAATTATTCGACAATTATTGACCTGATGTTGCAAGAAGGTGCTCAGCGTCAAGATGATGTGAAGTCTCTCTATGAGCATTGGGTTGCGGAAAACTGTTCTAAGAGTGATGTGGGGATAAAAATCGGAGAAGTTGGTTTTGCACGACGAACAGCTGAAAATAGTTTCGAATTCGAGCCGTCAAAGGAGTTGCGTGATATTTTGAATCCATTGGAGAATTATTCGATAGAGGTCCCGTTAGTTGAAAAAACTGCAACTAAGGTTGATATTCACCCTCAGAATGCTAAGAAAAAGCCAAACCGAAAATGGCAAAATATACTGATCATAGCATTTATGGTCTTGGTCTTGGTCTTGTGGTTCTGCTTTGACAGAAATATCTTCTTAGAGAAGGAAAACCCTATGCCGCAGAGTGTGCAACAAACAGTTCCAAAACCTAAGGCTCAGGTAAAAATTCAGGATTCGGTTCGGACTGAGGTTGATACTGCGAAAGTGAATACTGTTGCCAAAGTCGAAAAACCAAAATCAGAAGAGATTAAAAATGTCGGCAGATTCTGTATCATTGCGGGTCTTTATTCGGTTGAGGCTAATGCCGATATCAAGATCGAGTCGCTTGGCGAAGATAAAAAATATGCAGAGAAGCTGCCTGCTCGTAAGAATCGTATGTATGTAAGTGTCAGACGTTTTGAAACTCGCCAAGAGGCTGAAAAATTCTTGAATCAAAACCATAAGGCTCATCCCGATTATTGGATACTCGAAATTAAAAATAAACAATAATAACCTAAAACAATATGAAGAAACTTCTAACATTATTATCGATTGCCGCTATGGTTGTAGCTTGCAACACTAAAACAGAGGAAACTGCTTCAGAATCGTTGAAACTTGATACACAGATGACATCTGAAGAGATTTCAGCCGGTGTGCTGACTCCTCGCGTAATGTGGCGAATGGGCCGCATCGGAAATGGTCAACTCTCTCCTGACGGGGAAAAAGTTGCTTATACCACAACTTACTATAATGTTGAACAGAATCGTGGTGTTGCTTCGCTTTATGTTCAACCGGTGAAAGGTGGCGAACCTAAACAATTAACTGATTTTTCGGGTTCGGAAAGCGATGTGCAATGGAACAAAGATGGTTCAAAGATCTTCTTCCTCAGTACACGTAGCGGAAATGCTCAGATTTGGTCTATCGCACCTGATGGTACAGCCTTGGTTCAACACTCGAACATCGAAGGTGGTGTCAATGGATTCGGAATCTCTCCGGATGGAAAGAATGTTTGGTATGCTAAAACTGTGCACGTTGCACCACGAAAATCGAAAGATATCTATACAGATCTGCCCGAGTCTAAGGCTCTGATCTATGATGATTTGATGGCTCGCCACTGGGATTATTGGGATGAAGGTGATTATAGTCACATTTTCGTAACAACATTTGATGGTGTCAGCATTCCGGCCGGTAAGGATATTATGGAGGGCGAAGCTTGGGACGCACCAATGGCTCCGTACTTTGACAACGCAGAGATCTCTTGGAGTAATTCAGGTAAATTGTTGGCATATACTTGCAAAAAAATGGCAGGTTCAGAATATGCTTTCTCAACAGACTCAGATATCTTTGTTTATGATGTTGAATCTGGTGAAACCAAGAATATAACTAAGGGAATGTTGGGATATGACAAATATCCTGTATTCTCACCGAACGATTCGAAGATTGCCTTCACAAGTATGGAACGTCCAGGTAATGAGGCAGATAAGGATCGTCTGATGGTTGTGGATTTGGAGACAGGTGAAAAGACTTATGTTACTCGAGACTTTGATTACAATGCGGGCAATATCCGTTGGAATGACGAACAGGCTCTGACATTTATAGCACCGATTGAGGCAACTCATCAAATCTGCAATGCAACACTCGATGGCCGAGTTCAAGTATTGACATCAGGCGACCACGATTATGTTTGGTTTGACCGCAAAAATGATGTGGTCGTAGCAGGTCGTAATACAATCTCTCAAGCAACTGAAATCTATAAAGTTGACCTCAATAAAAGATCTGTTGAACAATTGAGCTTTGTGAATAAACACATCTATGACAATGTCAAGATGGGCGAAGTTCAAAAACGTTGGGTGAAGACAAGCGATGGTAAACAAATGTTGGTATGGGTAATTTTGCCTCCGAATTTTGATGCATCGAAAAAGTATCCTACACTTCTTTATTGTGAGGGAGGTCCTCAAAGCGTAGTAAGCAATGGTTGGAGTTATCGTTGGAATTTCCAATTGATGGCAGCACAGGGATATATCGTTGTAGCTCCTAATCGTCGTGGTTTGCCATCATTCGGACAAGAGTGGCTTGATCAGATTTCAGGCGATTACTCGGGACAAAATATTCGCGACTATTTGGCAGCAATTGATGACGTCGCAAAAGAACCGTGGGCTGACGAAGATCGTATGGGTTGTGTCGGAGCAAGTTATGGTGGTTATTCTACATTCTATCTGGCAGGTCATCACGAAAAACGTTTCAAGGCATTTATTGCACACTGTGGAATGTTTAACTTTGAAAGTTTCTATACACAGACTGAAGAGTTGTGGTTCCCGACCCGCGATTTGGGAGGTGCACCCTGGAGTAATGATCCGATAGCAAAACGCTCGTATGCAAACTCTCCGCATAAAGCTGCTAAGAATTGGGATACTCCGATCTTGATTATCACAGGTATGAAAGACTTCAGAATTCCTTATACTCAGAGTCTTGAGGCATTTACAACAGCACGTGCACAAGGAATTGAGTCTAAACTCGTAGCATTTGAAAACGAGGCTCACCAAGTGTTTAAACCCCAAAACAATTTAGTTTGGAATAGCGAATTCTTTGGTTGGCTTGACAAATATCTGAAATAATTAGAATAGTTGAATTGAGAAGGGCTGTCTAAAAAGACAGCCCTTTTTATTTGATTAATTATTACTTTGAACGTTCTCGCGATTCGTAATCCAACGCCATTCGTACAATATCGACAATCGCAGCATCGCCTATATAATCACAATCGATGGTGATGTTTGCCCTAAGGTAGTGAGGTTCTCTCTCTGCTAATGTTTTATCGATGAATTCGCCAATCTCTTCAGGAGTTTTTCCAGAAATCAGAGGCCTCGAATGTTGTCCCGCAACCAATCGTCTCAACAATCCTTCACGAGTACGTTTCAGATAGATTACTACTCCCGATTTCAGCATCATATCCATATTGTCTGGATTGCAAGCAACACCGCCACCCGTAGCTACGACTATCATCGGCTCATCTCTGTCAACAATCTCTGTCAGAAACTCTTGTTCGGATTTACGAAAAAAAGACTCTCCATATTTCGAGAACATCTCATTGATGCTAAGATTGTGACGGGCAACTAACTGCCTGTCCATATCAATATATGAACAACGTTGTTCTCGTGCCAACATTCGACCGATGGTACTCTTACCACACCCCATAAATCCCACTAAAAATATTTTCATATCAGAACAACTCTTGCTGAACCATTTCGCGTTCATCTTTGGGTTGTTCGGGCTCAGACTGCTCGAACGAATCAATCTCTTCAGCAATCGTTTCCTCCTCTACGGGATCCTTCTCTAGCGGCTCGATGAACTTTATCGATTCGGTATCATTGGTTGTGATTCGTTTACCTTTGGCTTTGACACCTTTCACTCCGATAAATTCTTCAACATCAATACGTTCAGCTGGACGTGTTGAATATTTACCGCCATAGACTACCTCAAGTTGCGGGAATCGGTCGTCATTAAATTCGACCATATATGATCCTGGATTCTCATCGATAAATATGACAGGTTTTTCAGACAATTCACACACAAATCGTTTCACATAGAAATATTCCTGTTCGGCATCAAAGTAGGTTACTGAATAGACCTTGCCTGAATAGAGACGTTCAATTCTCATCATATCTTCTGGGAAATGTTGTCCCACATCAAATCCAGTTGTGTAGTAACGACCTGATGATGTGACTACCAATATTTTATCGTTACCTTTGAACTCTCCCAGCAACTGACCTCGACCTTCTGTGTTAAGTCTACGGATATCGGGATCGAACCAAATATTCTGACCTCCGAGAGTTGACACTCCACGAGTTTTCACCTGAACTTTATGGATTCCATAACGCGAGAAGAGATTGCCCTGACTCTGACGATTTTTGATAGCCAATGTCGAGAAGTCTAAATCAACAATCAGTTTCTTGAGTCTCGGACGAGGTTTGAAATAGACCTTCAGCACTTCGGCTTCACCATTGCGGTTCACACTCATATATAGTATCTCCGAACGTTCGCTACCCTTTGTTATGTCGTAAACCTTATCGCGTGTAATACCCTTGATTGCACATCGTTTCATCATAATCGGACCATTCTTTCCGTCTCGATAGATGATATTGTAGATTGTACGGTCATCATTTTTCTTGAATGTTCCGATATAGTAGATGTCTTTTTCGAAATAGGCCTTTTCTGAAACTTTAGTAATCAGATATTTACCATCTTTCGTAAATACAATCACATCGTCAATGTCCGAACAATCACAAACATATTCGTCCTTTTTCATTTGAGGACCGATTCCGAAAAAGCCCTCTTTTCGATTGACATACAATTTTGCATTCGCTACGACAACCTTCGATGCTTCAATCGTATCAAACGATCTCAACTCGGTCAATCGTTTACGATCTTTTCCATATTTTTCCTTTATACGGCTGTAATAGGCAATCGTAAAGTCTGTTATGTGTTCGATGTCGTATTTTACTTGAGTAATCTGCTCTTCGATGCCACGAATCTGTTCATCTGCCTTGAAGGTATTATATTTAGAGATTCGCTTGATTTTTATCTCGGTCAATCGGATAATGTCATCTTCAGATATCTCTCTGTGCAGCAATGGTTTGAATGGCACCAATTCTTTGTCGATGGTTTTCAGTACCTCTTCCCACGACTTACACTCCTCGATCTTGTGGTAAATTCGATTTTCGATGAATATCTTTTCGAGACTTGTACTATGCCACTGATCGTCGAGTTCTGACAATTGTATTTCAAGTTCTCGTCTGAGCAGATCACGAGTTTGTTCGGCACTATGTCGCAGTATATCCTTGACTCCCATAAAATGAGGTCTCTCCTTCCACACTACGCAACTATTTGGTGATATTGATACTTCACAATTAGTGAATGCATACAATGCATCAATTGTTTTATCAGGTGAGACATCATTGCTCAGCGAGATCACGATCTCTGCACCAGCTGAAGTATTATCATCTACACGCTTTATTTTGATCTTGCCTTTTGCATTGGCCTTCAGGATCGAATCAATTACCGAACTTGTTGTCTCGCCAAAAGGAATCTCGACAATTTTCAGTGTACGTTTATCCTCTTTGATAATTTTTGCACGAACTTTAACAACTCCGCCTCTTAGTCCGTCGTTGTATTTCGAGCAATCTGCCAATCCTCCTGTTGGGAAGTCTGGATAAAGTTCAAAATCCTCACCCTTCAGATGGGCTATTGCAGCGTCAATCAATTCGTTAAAGTTATGAGGCAAAATCTTTGACGCCAGACCTACGGCAATACCTTCACCACCCTGAGCCAGTAACAACGGAAATTTTACGGGCAACGTAACAGGTTCATCATTTCTGCCGTCATATGACGCAATCCACTCAGTGGTCTTGGGATTGAATACAACTTCAAGGGCAAACTTCGATAATCTTGCTTCGATGTAACGAGCAGCGGCAGCAGAATCTCCTGTTAAAATATTACCCCAGTTACCCTGACAATCAATCAATAAATCTTTCTGTCCGAGCTGTACCAAAGCACCTCCGATTGATGCATCGCCGTGCGGGTGGAACTGCATTGTCGTACCGATGATATTTGCAACCTTATTGTATCTGCCATCTTCAATTCGTTTCATTGAATGCAGAATACGTCGTTGTACAGGTTTCAACCCATCTTCGAGTTGTGGCACTGCCCTCTCAAGAATTACATACGAAGCGTAATCCAAAAACCACTCACGAAACATCTCCGTAAGTTTTGTTTTTGTTCCATCTCCGGTGAGTCGTTCAAATTTATATTGATTTCGTTCTCTTTCGTCAGCAACCGGAAGTTCCTCTGATTCAGAATATATTTTTTCGTCACTCATAGGTTTAATTCAAATTTTGAGCTGCCTCCAACTCTTTGATCAAATCGGTTTCAATCTTCAGGTTATCAATGATAAAATCCTGGCGTTCATAGGTATTGTTTCCCATATAGAACTCGAGTAATCCCATTATCGGATCCTCTTTTGTAATCTTAACCTGCTCGAGTCTCATATTATCATCTATGAAGTTTCTGAATTCATCGTGAGAAATTTCACCCAGACCTTTGAATCGGGTAATCTCAGGATTACTGATTTGAGCTATTGCCAATTGACGTTCCTCATTGGTATAGCAGTAGCGGGTCTCTTTCTTATTACGAACGCGGAACAACGGTGTCTGTAAGATATAGACGTGTCCCAGACGTATCAGTTCGGGGAAGAATCTCAAGAAAAATGTAATCATCAGCAATCTGATGTGCATCCCATCGACATCGGCATCGGTTGCAATAATGACCTTATTGTAACGTAGGTTATCCATACTATCCTCGATGTTTAACGCAGCCTGCAACAGTGTGAATTCATCATTTTCGTAGACTACTTTTCGAGTTTTGCCATAACAGTTCATCGGTTTTCCTCTCAGACTGAATACAGCTTGATAGTTTGCATCACGAGATTTGGTAATCGAACCGCTCGCAGAGTCGCCCTCTGTTATAAATATCATCGATTTCTCAGCCAGCGGATTTTTATCATTATAATGAACACGACAATCTCTCACTTTTCTATTATTCAAACTGACCTTTTTGGCAACTTCGCGAGATTTTTTCGGTATTCCGCTAATCTCTTTTCGTTCGCGTTCAGCCTCTAAGATTTTCTTGTTGAGCACATCTGCCGTATCAGGGTGTTTGTGCAGATAGTTATCGAGTTCTTTTTTCAGGAAGTCACACACAAATTGTCTGATCGAAGGTCCTTGTGGTCCCATATCTTTCGAGCCGAGTCGTGTTTTGGTTTGAGATTCAAACACTGGTTCCTCGATTTTGACACTCACCGCAGCAACTATTGATGCTCGAATATCAGCCGGATCATAATCCTTTTTATAGAACTCTTTTACCGTTTTAGTTAGCCCCTCACGAAATGCCGAAAGGTGTGTTCCGCCCTGAGTTGTATGCTGTCCATTCACAAAACTGAAATACGACTCACCATAATTTGTGGTGTGAGTAATCACAATTTCGATGTCATCATTTTTGAGATGTATTGGTGAATACAACGGATCTGACGAAAGATTCTCATTGAGCAGGTCAAGCAATCCATTCTTCGACAAAAATGTTTGACCATTGAATTTAATTGTCAGTCCTGTATTGAGATACGAGTAATTTCTCAACATCTGTTCGATGAATTCGACATTGAATTCATATACACCAAAGACTGTTTCGTCAGGGGTAAACTGCACCAGGGTTCCATTTCTCAAGGCATTCCCTTCAGACGACTTCACATCAAGCAGTTCGCCTGCAGAGAAGATTGCCATACGACTTTGACCATCTCTGAAACTTGTAATTTCGAAGTGTGAAGACATTGCATTTACAGCTTTTGCACCGACTCCATTCAGCCCAACAGAACGTTTGAATACCTTGGTATCATACTTTGCACCCGTATTCATCACTGAAACAACATCGACAACTTTACCTAATGGAATTCCGCGTCCGAAATCCCTAACTGTGATGGTTTTGTCATTCAGAGTCACCTCTATCACACGTCCAAAACCGGCCATAAATTCATCTATCGAGTTGTCTAGTATCTCTTTAATCAACACATATATACCGTCATCTGCCGATGTGCCGTCGCCCAATTTCCCGATATACATCCCGGGACGATGGCGAATGTGCTTATTCCACTCCAATGTCCGCACACTCGAATCGTCATATTCGACGTCTATGATGTTATTTTGATATATTTCTTCCATCATTTTTGTGTTTACTCTGAATTTTAGTTTTTGATTTTACACATCTCGTTCTGTAACTATTCCCCAAGCTACAAGATCGGGAAGGAAGCCTCTCGGTTAAGCATAAAGATCGGGACGTAACTTTCTGTGTTCAGCTTCGATCTGATCGCGACACATATTCTTCAGCGATTCGACATCCATACTCATCACTGTCTCGCGGGAGATTCTAGGTAAAACTCTAATACTGAATTTATTTGGCACAATCCACCATTTGCCATTGGCCGTAATACTGCGAGTTCCATTAATCACAACAGGTTGAATTTCTACACCTGCCTCTTTTGCAATGGTGAATGCTCCGTCTTTAAATTTACCAAGCTGACCCGTTTTCGATCTTGTCCCTTCTGGGAAAATATTAACACGGATTCCCATTTTGAGATATCTGACACAATCGGCAATCATCTTCTTTGCACTGCGAGTCGCACCTCTCTCGATGGCAACGTCACCATTCATCCACAATGCCCAACCAAAAAACGGCATTTTATATACCTCCTTTTTTGACACCCACTTAAAATTTCCGGGCAACACATACAACACAGGGATATCCAACATCGACTGATGATTTGCCACAACGATACAGTTTTTTGAAGTATCAAAATTCTCCAGTCCCACGATGTCATACGTCCAATACGGTACGGGACGGAACAATGCATAGGCATACACAATTGAGAGTTTGTGAATTACTACCCGTTTGCGGTCAAATAGACACGTGAGCAGAAATACAATAAACATTAACAGAAAATAAATCGGCGAAAACACCAATAAAAAAAGATAATAAATTACCGAAAAAAGGATATACATAATCAATGTTAAATATTTTAGAGTGCAAAGATAGTGAAAAAAATGAAAAATTTTTCTACTTTTACCGCGAAAACAAAAACATAGTACAATTATGAAAAGAATAATCACATCACCCAATGCACCTAAAGCAGTAGGTCCTTATAGTCAGGCAGTTTTGGCAGATAACACATTGTACATTTCAGGTCAATTGCCAATCAATCCCGAGACAGGTCTTGTTCCCGAAACCATTGAAGAACAGACTGCTCAGTCACTCAAAAATGTTGGTGCAATTCTTGCCGAAGCAGGATTTACATTCAGCGACGTGGTTAAATCAACAGTCTTGCTGGCTGATATGAACGACTTTGCTGCGATGAATGCGGTTTATGCTCAGACCTATGCAGAACTGCCTCCTGCACGTGTGTGCTATCAGGTTGCGAAATTGCCTCTGGGAGTAAAGGTCGAAATTGATACAATTGCCATCAAAGGCTAATCTGCATCAAAAAAACTCTCGACATTTTGTCGAAAATACAAAAGATAACGTCTGATTCGGTCAGACGTTATCTTTTTGATTTACTGTATAATAATAATTCATAAGTTTTAATTGAGAATTATTCTGACTCTTTTTTGAATTTCATCTTGGCTAATTGAAAAAACTTTCCTAATTTTGTGAGTTATAAAAGATTATCCATTCAATTCGAGTTGTCTGATAACAAAACTTTCTGTTGCGGACGATTCGTTTTGGAGTGCAATTATTTGAACCTTAAACGTTTGAGTTATGAAAACCGACGAACACAACCCTGTTCCTTTGGAACAAATCGACACAAAAGAGGTCGATGCTGCATTGCAACCTTCGATCGTTAACAACACATCTGACCTTGCTGAAACTGATTCGGACAGCGTTACTGACGAAACTCCCGAAACAGAAGAAAATTATGGCTATATGACGCGTAGCCAAATCAACGACAGATTCGCTGAGCTGCTCGAAACCGAACCTGTCAACAATATCCGTAAACGAGTCGAAGCAATGAAAACAGCATTCTATAAGATCTATCGTCAAGAGGTTGAAAATGCTCGTGCTCAGTTCATTAACACAGGCGGAAATCCTGAAGAATTCATTAAAGAAGATGATGCCGACGAAATCAGATTCAAAGAATTGTTTGCCGATTATCGAAATCGTCGCGACCAAATGATCAGCGAAATCGAAGCATCTAAGGAAAATAATCTTAAAGAAAAACTTAAAATAATCGAAGAACTCAAGGTTTTGATTGAAAGTAAAGAGACTGTTAATCATACCTTTAGTCAATTCAGAGAGTTGCAAAATCGATGGAAAGAGGTTGGAGCTGTTCCGCAAGCCCATATCAAGGATCTCTGGGAAAGTTACCACTTGTATGTAGAACAGTTCTACGACTATATCAAGATAAATAAAGAGTTAAGAGATCTTGACCTTAAGAAGAATTACGAAATCAAGTTGCATATTTGTGAAGAGGCAGAACGTCTGAATCTCGAAAATTCAATTATCGAAGCATTCCATAAACTGCAAAAACTGCACGAAGAGTGGCGTGAGGTTGGTCCCGTTGCAAACGAATATAAAGATTCGCTGTGGGAACGCTTCAAGGCTGCAAGTTCAACTATAAACCGTAGACATCAAGAACATTTCGAGCACATAAAAGATGAACAAAAACACAATTTCGAGATGAAGTCCGAGTTGTGTGCCAAACTCGAAGATCTGGTTGCGGCAGAATACACCAGCCGCAAAGAGTGGAATAAAGCATCTGAAGAATTGCTCAATATTCAGAAAATCTGGAAAACAATCGGTTTTGCTCCGAAAAAAGAGAATACCAAAATCTATGAACGATTCCGCAAATTGTGTGATGAATTCTTCGAAAAGAAACGCAATTTCTACTCGGACATCAAATCGGATATGGATAACAACTATCAGGCTAAGGTAGAGTTGTGCATTCAGGCTGAAGCTTTATCTGTCAGCGAAGAGTGGAAAAATGCGACAAATCAGATTCTTGAACTCCAACGCCAGTGGAAAGAGATTGGCCCGACGTCTCACAAAAATTCGGAAGTTGTATGGAAACGATTCCGTGCAGCTTGTGACCATTTCTTCAATCGCAAGTCTGAACACTTCGGTAATCTAGACCAACAATATGAAGTAAATCTGGTTGCCAGAAGGGCTCTGATAGAAGAGATTAAAAACTTTAATGCCGATGAGACAAAGGATATTTTCGAATCGATTAAGACATTCCAACGTCGTTGGTCGGAAATAGGATTTGTGCCGGCTAAATACAAGGACGCAATCCACAAAGAGTATAAAGAACTGATTGACGGACTGTTCGCACAGTTGCGTGGAAATGAACGCGAACGCAAAATGGATCAGTTCCGCGAAAAGATTCAGCGTACCGAAAACAATACATTGTCACACGAACGTGATAAATTGTACAAGAAGGTTAAACAATTAGAAAACGACATTCAGTTGTGGGAAAACAATATCGGATTCTTTGCTAAGAGCAAAAATGCCGAAGATCTGATCAAAGATGTCAAGGTCAAAATTGACAAGGCTCGTGAAGATATGTCGATGCTGATTGAGAAAATTAAATTAATTGACAGTAAATCCTAACGATACTATGAACGAACATCAAACCAAATATATTTTTGTTACCGGAGGTGTAGCATCATCTTTGGGCAAAGGTATTATCTCAGCCTCGTTGGCGAGACTGTTACAATCACGTGGTTATTCTGTTACCATTCAGAAACTTGATCCATATATCAATGTCGATCCCGGAACACTTAATCCCTATGAACACGGCGAATGCTATGTTACGGTCGACGGAGCCGAAACCGATCTTGACTTGGGACACTATGAACGTTTCACCGGCATTCAGACAACTCAGGCAAATAGTGTCACTACGGGTCGTATATATCAAAGCGTTATCGAAAAAGAACGTCGTGGAGAATTTCTGGGGAAAACAGTACAGGTTATTCCCCATATCACAGACGAAATCAAACGTCGTATAAAATTGCTCGGAACAAAAGGTATATATGATGTAATCATTACCGAAATCGGAGGTACAGTTGGTGATATCGAATCGTTGCCCTATATCGAATCTGTTCGCCAATTGAGATATGAATTGGGATTCGGCAATTCGTTGGTGGTACACTTGACCTTGATCCCGTATATGTCGGCAAGCGGCGAATTGAAAACTAAACCGACTCAACACTCAGTCAAAACACTGCAAGAAAACGGATTGCAACCCGATATCCTAGTGTTACGTTCAGAACACTCTCTCGGTGATGAAATCAAACGCAAAGTTGCATTGTTCTGCAATGTCGAACCAGATGCAGTTGTCGAATCATTGGATATGCCGACAATCTACGAAGTGCCGCTGCGTATGTATGATCAGCACCTTGATACCGTAGCTCTGAAAAAACTCGGATTGAGTGACAAGGGCCACGCTGCAAATCTCGACAGTTGGAGAGCTTTCGTCGACAGAGTTAAAAATCCTGAACACAACGTACATATTGCTCTTGTCGGAAAATATACTGAATTGCCTGATGCTTACAAATCAATCTGCGAGTCGTTTATCCATGCAGGTGCATCAAACAATACCAAAGTGCGTCTTGAGTATGTCAATTCTGAAAAAATTACCGAAGCGAATGTTGTCGAAAAACTCGGTACGGTAGATGGCATTCTCGTTGCTCCGGGATTCGGTGGCCGTGGTATCGAAGGCAAAATATCAGCTGTGAAATTTGCCCGCGAGAATAAAATTCCGTTTATGGGAATCTGTTTGGGTATGCAGTGTGCCGTAATCGAATTTGCTCGTAATGTACTCGGACTTGAGGCTGCAAATTCAACCGAAATCGATGAAAAGACTCTCTCTCCGGTTATTGACCTTATGGAGGAACAAAAGAGTGTTACCGAAAAAGGAGGCACTATGCGTCTCGGAGCATATCCTTGCCGTCTTGTAAAAGATTCACAAATCTATAAAGCTTACGGACAGGAAGATATTCAGGAACGTCACCGTCACCGCTATGAATTCAACAATCGTTATCTTGAGCAATTTGCCGCAGCCGGTATGCGTGCCGTAGGTACAAATCCTGAATCGGGTCTCGTTGAAGCAGTTGAAGTAGTCGATCACCCGTGGTTTGTTGCAGTACAGTACCACCCTGAGTACAGCAGTACGGTAAACACTCCGCACCCATTGTTTGTTGATTTTGTAAAAGCAACTCTAAAATACTCAAAAAAGAACTAACTATCTGATTTTAAATAATAAATGGATAAAAAAACCTTATTAGGGCTTCTGTTGATAGGAGCAATATTTATTGGATTTACGTGGTATAATTCTGAGAAGCAGGCTGACTATATGGCAGCCAAGGCTAAACAAGACTCTATCCAAAAGGTAAAACAGGCAGCTATTGATGCAGAAAATTTGAAGCGTGAAGCAGAATTGGCTCAAAGAAGAGATACAATTCAGGAACCCGAACAAGCAGTCAATCCGATGACTGCCGAACAGGTTCTCGAACAATCTCTGGGCTCGGTGCTTTATGCTGCAACACAAGGTGAGGAGAAATTCTATATCGTAGAGAACGATGTGGCTCGTTATACCTTCTCAAATAAAGGTGGTCGCATTGCTTCAGTTGAGCTCAAAAATTATCAGACATACCAAAAGACTCCACTGAAACTCTTCTTCCCTGAAAATTCGTCGTTTGGTGTAACACTGTTTACCTCAAGACAAATTAATACTGATGATTTCTTCTTCAAGACAGACCTTTCGGAAACAGCTCCGACCATCGTCGAAAATGAAGATGGAACACAGGTAACATTCCGTCTATACGCAGCATCGGACTCTTATGTGGAATTCCTTTATACAATTCCCAAAGATAACTATATGATTGACTACGCTATCCGTTTTAATAATATGGAAAACGTAATCTCTCGTACACAAACAGACTTGTTGTTCAATTGGCAAAGTGCTGCTCCACAGAACGAAAAGGGTTTCACTAACGAAAACAACTACTCGACATTGGCCTATATGTATCCAGGCGAAGAATCTTTCGAATCTCTTGGAATGTCAGATAAAGATCGTGAAGAACAGGTGAATGTTGCAATGACGTGGGTTGCTTTCAAACAGCAGTTCTTCTCATCAATTTTCCTTGCCAAAGACAATTTCCAGAATGGTGTCGTAGAGTTTAAGACATTCAAACCCGAATCAGGTTATATCAAGGATTATAGTGCACAATTGAGTGTGCCGTTTAATGCGACTCAAAATCAGTATGATTTTCAATTCTATTTCGGCCCCAACAAATACTCAATTATGAAAGAGTATGATCTCGGTATCGAAAAACTGATTCCGATGGGTAGCTGGATTGTCGGTTGGATTAACCGTTGGGTAGTCATCCCATTGTTCGACTGGCTCGGAAGTTTCATCTCTAATTTCGGTCTTATTATTTTGATAATGACCATTATTATCAAAATATGTATCTTCCCTTTGACATACAAATCTTACGTGTCAATGGCCAAGATGCGTGTACTGAAACCAGAATTGGACCAAATCAATGAGAAATATCCAAAACAGGAAGATGCAATGAAAAAGCAACAGGCTACGATGGAACTCTATCGTTCGGCCGGAGTCAGTCCGATGGGCGGCTGTTTGCCATTGTTGATTCAGTTCCCGATTTTGATTGCGATGTTCCGCTTCTTCCCTGCATCAATAGAACTCAGACAACAACCATTCCTGTGGGCAGACGACCTCTCGTCATTCGATAGCATCTTGAACCTTCCGTTCTCGATTCCGTTCTATGGTGACCACGTCAGCCTGTTTGCACTATTGATGGGTATCTCAATTTTCATCTCATCTAAAATCAGTTACTCTCAAAACGGAGCATCTGCATCTCAAATTGCAGGTATGAAATTTATGATGCTTTATTTGATGCCGTTGATGATGATCTTCTGGTTTAATAACTACTCCAGCGGTTTGAGTTACTACTATCTGTTGTCAAACATCATTACCGTAGGTCAAACTATCGGTTTTAGATATATCATCGATGACAAAAAATTGCACGAACAGATGAAAAAGGCTCAGACAGCCAAAAAATCTAAAAAGAAAAGTTCGTGGCAACAACGTTACGAAGAGGTAATGCGTCAACAACAAGAGATGGCTAAACGCAATAACCAACCTCAACGTCGTAACAAATAATCTTTAACGACTAAAATTCATATTACGAGTAGGCGACATTTATTTCGAAAGAGAAATCTGTCGCCGAACTCGTAAAAGATAAGATACTGTTTGGTATGTAAATTGGTCAACATAATTTGATGAGTGATTATTCGACCATAACAAGTTTTGACAATACGTTGTCGAAAATTATAATCGGAGATGGCAACCGAGATGTGTTGCGACTTATTCCGACAGGACAGCGTGTCATCTGTATTACAGACCAGAATGTTAAGCTATTGCATCCGCAGTTGACGAATAACTACGAAACTATCGTAATTACACCTGGCGAGAGATCAAAATCGCTGGCTACGATTGAAGAGATTATTGTTCAACTGCTGGATAAAGGTGCCGACAGACAGACTTTTCTGCTCGGAGTAGGTGGAGGAGTCGTCTGTGACATTACAGGATTTACAGCCTCAATCTTTATGCGTGGTGTCAAGTTCGGCTTCGTAGCAACCACACTGCTCGCACAAGTCGATGCTGCAATTGGCGGGAAAAACGGTGTCGATGTCAAAGGATTCAAAAATATGGCAGGTGTATTTCGTCAACCCGAATTTGTTATTTGTGACAGCAGTATACTGCGAACACTACCTGACAGAGAGTTCAAATCGGGAATGGCAGAAATAATCAAATCGGCAATAATTGCAGATAAAAAACTGATGAACATCTGTCGCCAATGGGAGTATGGCTCAATGGACAACAATTTGCTTGAAGATATAATCTCTCGTGCCATTGCCGTAAAAACAAAAATCGTACAAGCCGATGAAAAAGAGAGTGGGCTCAGAAAGGTGCTCAATTTAGGTCACTCGTTTGGACACGCAATCGAGAAGTGTTCGTCAGAGGTGTTGCACGGAGAGGCAGTGTCCATTGGTATGTGCTATGCTGCAGATATTGCCACAGACATAGGAATCTGCTCGCCCGAAACACGTGACGAAATTTGCCGAACAATATCAATACTTGGATTGCCAACAGATTCTAATATTTCTAAACAGGCGATTTTCGAGGCAATGCACACAGATAAAAAACACTCAAATCAGACAATAGATTTGATTTTGCCGCAAACAATCGGACACTGCACAATCGAAAAGGTGTCGTTCGGCAAACTTAAACAATTAATGAAAATAGATTAATTATCGTGTTAGAATACTACACCCAAATACCCATTGAGTTCAAAATTGTAGCAGGCATCTGTATCGTGGCATTCTTGATACAAATGTTCTATGTATTAATGGGGTTCAGCGTTGTCAGATATCGACTCTCAAGACGTACGACCTTCAGCGACGAACAACCTCCAATCTCAATCATTATCACTACGGGAGATAACTGGGAATTTGTGGAAAAAAGATTGCCAATTTTTTTGTCACAGGATTACCCTAATTTCGAGATTATTGTGGTTGCGAATGATTGCTCCGAAGATTTTATCGACGAATTGAATCGTCTTGCTTCAAATAATGATAAACTTAAGGTGTCTCTTATAAAGCGGTTTAGCAATACACACTCAAATAAACTCGCACTGACCGTAGGTATGAAGGCTGCACAGTATGAACTGATGTTATTTACGACTGCTGATTCGTATCCGGTGTCAGACCAGTGGATTAAATTGATGGCCAAAGGTTTTTCGGGTAAATCTATAACACTCGGCTATTGTGGTGTCAAAGGGAATATCTATATGCGTTGCTCACAACTCGGAGTCTCTATGCGATGGCTCATAGCTGCAGTGGCAAACCGAACATATCGCGGTTCAGTTCAGAATATCGGCTACACGAAAGATACATATTTCGAGAGTAACGGATTCACACACCTCAGACTTAAATATGGAGTCGATGACCTCTTTATACAAAAAGTGGCAACCAAAAATAATGTGGCAGTCATATTACACCCTGCTGCCACAATCCGACAAGACAAGACTTCTATGAGTCAGTGGCGTAAGGAACGAACTTTGAATAGTTATAGTTTTCGCTACTATCCGAGTCGTGTGAAGGTTGAACAGGCTGCAGAGTTTTTAACCCGAAGTCTGTTGTTTATCTGTTGGGCAATTCTCGCAGCAAAAACCATAATCGATAAACAATGGATTCTGCTGTCAATTGTCACATTGTTGCCAATAATCCGAATGATTTGTCTACTGATTGTGACAGGCAAATTTGCGAAACGGGTTGGTGAACGAAAAATCTTGTGGTTCTATCCGATATATGATTTTATCTCGCCGCTGTCAGAAATGGCACTTGCAATAGGTCGTCGCATTAAACCGAGTAGTCAATTATGGATATAGATAATCTGAATACTCAAAGTGATGGAAATTTAGTCGCATTGGCTCGACAAGGAGATCGTCGTGCTTTCGATGAACTATTTGGACGCTATCAGGATTCAATCCGACAGATGTATCTGCAAAAGACGGGTGGCAATGATCCTGACTCCAACGATATGTTGCAGAATACCTTTATCAAAGTCTATCTGAATCTTGAACGTTATAATCCCGAATATACCTTCAGTCAGTGGATATTTACCATCGCCCGCAACACGTTTATTGACTACACACGCAAAAAACGGGAAAGTATCGTCTCAATTGATTCTCCTGAGGGTTCATTGTCGTGTCAACCTGCGAGTCAGCAACCTACTCCCGAGGAGCGTATGATTATCTCGCAGCATAGTCGTGAACTAAACCAAATTTTAGATAATATGAATCCTCGCTATCGAGAGGTTATAATACTGAGATTCTTCAACGAACACTCGTATGAAGAGATTGCCGAAAAATTAGATATTCCGATAGGAACTGTCAAAACTCTGATACACAGAGCCAGAAAGATTCTTATCAGTAAAATTTCAAGTGAAAACGGACAATTATTTTAATGAAAGTTTTAGAAACATATTTTACACTCGATTTTGTACAACGTGAACGTTTTTCGCGTTTGACCGAATTGTATGGTTACTGGAACGAAAAAATCAATGTAATCTCTCGCAAAGATATTGACTCGTTGATGATCAGACACGTACTGCACTCATTGGCGATAGCCCAAGTATGTGAATTTGCTCCAGGAGCCCGAATTGCCGATGTCGGTTGTGGAGGAGGCTTCCCAAGTGTTCCGTTGGCAATTCTGTTTCCAGAGTGCCACTTTACAGCCGTAGACTCAATAGGGAAAAAAATCAAAGTCGTAACCGAAGTAGCTAAGGCTTTGGAACTCAACAATCTGACTCCTGTTAATGACCGCATCGAAAATGTTGACCAGAAATTTGATTTTATAGTCAGTCGTGCCGTGACAGCAATGCCTCAGTTTGTAAAGTTGGTGTGGAATAAACTCGTGTCCGGAAATGATAAAGGCTCGCTGGCAAACGGAATACTCTATCTCAAAGGTGGCGATCTAGCTGAAGAACTCGCCGGAGTAGGTCGCAAATGCTCAATATGGGATATCAGTCAGTGGTTTGATGACGAATTCTTTGAAACGAAAAAAGTCGTATATATTAAAAAATAAAATTATGGCAGACAACTACCTCGGACGCAAAATGGAGGAATATATGGCACAAGCCAATGCTCCTAAAAGTCGTCCACATATCACTCTGAGTAAACTGCTCGAACGTAATAGAAGTCATCGTGGGTATGACGTAAATTTTATCGTGAGAGACGATCAACTTCGTCGTATTATTGATGTCAATACAAAAACGCCCTCTGCCCGCAATCAACAAGTTCTGAGATTCAGACCTGTTAATCAAACCGAAGCACATAAAGTTCTGCCACATATTGCTTTAGGCGGAGCCCTGCCCGAATTGCACCTGCCGCTACCCGGTACCGAACCCAATGCGTTTATCATCATCTGTTCAACGGTTGAAGATAGTAAATATGTGAATGTTGACTTAGGTATCTCGGTTCAGAGTATGTTGCTTCAAGCCGCTGAAATCGGACTCAATGGAATATGCATCGCTGCGTTCAACAAGAAAAAAATTATCGAAGAGTTTGATCTTAAACTCGAACCGCTGATGATTCTGGCAATTGGGAAAGGTATTGAAAATATTCAACTCGTTGATATTAATCCTGAAGATAGCCACGCATATTATCGTAAAGATGGAATTCACTATGTTCCGAAACTTAAAATTGATGACCTAATTTTAAAATAATACATAACAATGAAAAAAACATTCTTTTATTTTATCTGCTTAATTTGTTGTATTGTGATGTTTGACTCTTGTTGTAAATGTGGACGCCGCAGTTCAGCACCGCTTGATCTCAATGCCGTATCTTGGAAATTGATCGAGCTTAATGGCAAAGTAGTTCCAAATCAGAACGATATAAAAAAGTTTACAATGATATTCTCTAAAGATGGAGAGATAAATGGTAGAGGTGATTGCAATAGTTATTTCGGCAGATACACCACTCCAAATAACGGCGAAATCACAATCTCACCCGATGGCGCAACTAAAGCAATGTGTCCGGATATGGCTCGCGAAACCGAATTCCTGGAAATGATGCCAATGGTGCGTACGTTTAAAATCGATGGCGACATACTTATGTTGTTCAATCAAGATAACAAAATGATTGCTGCATTGAAAAAGATATAACATAGTTTATCAATCTGCTAAAAAAATAGCTTGAAAATTTGCATTAATAAAAAATAAGGTATATCTTTGCCCCGATTTTGAGGAGTCAAGTTTCTCGAATCGGGGTGTAGCGCAGTCCGGTTAGCGCGCCTGCTTCGGGTGCAGGAGGTCGTGGGTTCGAATCCCGCCACCCCGACAGATAAATAAGATAAAGCTTGATTTTTCAAACATACTCGGGGCGTAGCGCAGTCCGGTTAGCGCACCTGCTTTGGGAGCAGGGGGTCGAAGGTTCGAATCCTTTCACCCCGACAAAATAAAGAGAGTGTTCGATTGGACACTCTCTTTTTTTATCTCTACAACTCTTACTACTTCAAAAATATCATTATCGCACCATAGCCATACTCAGCAAATGATGCGTCTTGGAATCTCAATCGCTTATATTTTGTAGTCAGAATCTTCTTTATCTCATATTTCAGTTTTCCACTGCCGACACCGTGAATGAATACCATCTTTCCGCCTCGACCACTCTTCAGTGCCAAATCAAGTGATAATTCAAATCGTCCAATCTGTCCTTGAAGAATCTCACCGGGAGTCAAACCCTCCAATGAAGAAAAAATTTCTTCTGCGTGTAAATCGACCACTTCAGGTTGTTGCTGTTTTTTCTGCCTCTGAGTTGGTTTTACATCACCCTTCTGTTTTAACGCACGAATAATCTCTACCGGATCAAGGTGGTCGTTCATCGGATCACTTTTGTCACTTGCAGCATTAACCTTGAATACAGGAAGCGAATACCCCGCACTTGACGAAAAACAACCCTCACGAACAAACTTCATCGGTTGAGTCTGATAGCTGAATGATACAGGTTCGTGAGGAATGTACACCGACTCCTTGAACAATAAGGCATTGAGATGCAACTTTATCGGCGTAGCAAGATCGGCTCGATCAATCCGCATAACTCTAACACGATCCTGAGGTTCAATCTCTCCGTTTGAAATCATCTTCATCGCACGATTCTCAGATTGTTCCGATGCAAATGTGTAGAGAACTCGATAACTGCTCTCATTCTCAATCCACAATACCATATCAGCATCGGTTATGGCCTGCTCGCCGACAGGTTCAAAGACCAATCTCAGTTTGTAATCACTCTGTTCCAGTGGAGAAGACTCTGCCACAACTTTTGGAGTAATCTCCTGTTCTGCAATTCGGGTGTTGACAATCTGACGTCTGATGTCAGACATATCTATTGGCTGAACCTCTTGATTGTCAATCTCATCATCATCGAATTCGGGTTCGATGGTTACTCTTCCATAATGCGGAATTTCACGTTTGACGCTACTTGGTTTTGGTTCTGCTGAACGATTGCTTTTCACTCCGCCACCAGGACCTCGTTGATCGTAACCAATGCGTTCTTTTACACGTTGTTCCTCATTTTTGTCCACAACAATCAGGTCTGACAGCAATGTGGGTATTTCAAAATCATCTTCTGTCAATACAATAGCCGTAGTTCCCTCGATAGATTTTACGGTTCCACTGAGAGCTTCACTTAGAAATTTAACTCTATCTCCGATTTTTATCATCTTATACCAATGTTTTTGTAGTGCAAAATTATTAATTTTGCGATAATATTAAGCACGACTTATGGAACGAATAATCAATATTTCCGACTACGACTATCCGCTGATGGACGACCGCATTGCCAAGTTTCCACTCGAACAACGCGATTTATCGAAATTGTTACACTGTGATTTCAATGGCAATATCTCTACACACACCTTCATCGAACTACCTAAGTTGCTGCCGGAAGGTTCCGTAATGATCTTCAATAATACAAAAGTTATCCGAGCAAGACTTATTTTTTTTAAGTCGACCGGAGCCAGAATCGAGATATTCTGTCTTGAGCCACACGAACCTGCTGATTACGAACGTGCCTTAGCAGCCGAAGGAAGTGTCGCTTGGAATTGCATAATTGGTAATCTTAAAAAATGGAAAAACGAACCATTGAAGATGCAATTCTCGTTCAACGAAGAGGAATACGAATTGACGGCTCAACTTGTCATAAACTCGACTAATGAACATATCGTTCGATTTGAATGGAGTGCACCAATGACTTTCGGACAACTGCTTGAACTTCTGGGCAGTATCCCTATACCTCCATATCTTAATCGTGAGAGTCAGGAGATTGATAATACTAGATACCAGACCGTATATTGTCAATTCGAAGGATCGGTTGCAGCTCCTACGGCAGGATTGCACTTTACATCCCAAGTTCTCAAACAGATTGATCACCTCGGCATCTTGCGACAAGAGGTTACGCTTCACGTCGGAGCAGGAACATTTGTGCCTGTCAAGGCAGAGAATGCTGCTGAGCACACAATGCACACCGAACATTTCGAGGTTGATTTTGACACCATTTCAAGGCTGATTGCTGCACCTCAACGTATAGCTGTAGGAACAACATCTGTTCGTACACTCGAATCACTTTCCGTACTTGGTTACAGAACACTGACTCAGGGTAATCCAGCTTTTGAGAAGACTATCGGCCAATGGGAAGCCTATGATATTCCCGCAGAATTAAGTGGAGTTGAATTACTAAAGGCACTTGGAGATTATATGCAACAACATCAGATTTCGCGTCTGGGTGCATCGACACAAATAATGATTACTCCCGCAGGATTCAAATTCCGCATAGTTGATGCAATTGTGACTAATTTTCATCAACCTCATAGTACATTATTGTTGTTAATTGCAGCATTTGTCGGTAGCCGTTGGCGTGAAATTTACGACTACGCACTTGCCAATGATTTCCGATTTTTGAGTTACGGAGACAGTTCGCTACTCTGTCGAGATTGTTTGAGATAATATTAATAAAAAAGGGCTGCCCAAGCGGTAGCCCTTTTTGTTAAGTGATTTCTTTATTTTATGATTTCGAAACCTGTGTATGGAACTAGAGCTGCCGGAATTCGGATACCATCCGGAGTTTGATTATTTTCCAACAAAGCTGCAACGATTCGAGGCAGTGCCAACGAACTACCATTCAAAGTATGGGCAAGTTGTGTCTTTTTGTTAGAGTCTTTATAACGCAACTTCAGACGGTTTGCCTGGAAAGTCTCGAAGTTTGATACAGATGAAACTTCGAGCCAGCGTTCTTGAGCCGCAGAATAGACTTCGAAATCGTATGTTAGAGCCGAAGTGAAACTCATATCTCCGCCACACAATCTGATAATACGGTATGGCAATTCCAATTTTTTGATAATGCTTTCAACGTGTGCAACCATTTCATCAAGAGCCTCATAGGAGTGTTCGGGGTGAGCAAGTTGCACTATTTCGACTTTATTGAATTGGTGCAATCTATTGAGCCCTCTCACATCTTTACCGTACGAACCAGCCTCGCGACGGAAACACGGAGTATAAGCCGTATATTTTACGGGGAATTCTTTTTCGTCAATAATAACATCTCTAAAGATGTTTGTTACGGGAACCTCTGCCGTCGGAATCAGATAGAAATTATCTTGTGTACAATGGTACATTTGTCCCTCTTTATCAGGTAGCTGTCCTGTTCCGAAACCTGATGCTTCGTTTACCATTAGCGGCGGCATAATTTCGGTGTATCCGGCTTCGGTGTTGCAATCAAGAAACATCGAAATCAAAGCACGTTCCAGACGGGCTCCTTTACCTTTGTATACAGGAAATCCTGCACCTGTGAGCTTATTACCTAATTCAAAATCAATGATGTCATATTTTTTAGTCAGTTCCCAATGAGGCAATTTTTGGTTGCTCAAATCGGGGACATCTCCGCCACGTCTGATTTCGACATTATCTTCAGCACTTTTGCCTTCGGGGACAATGGCATTAGGTACGTTTGGCAAGGTGACAATCAGTGAATTCTGAAGTTCGCTGACCTCTTTGAGTTTCAAGTCGATATTCTTGGATAGCTCTTTGAGTTCAGCAGTTTTTGATTTTAATTGATTAGCTTCTTGGGCTTTACCCTCTTTGAAGAGTTGTCCGATACTGCGGGCAATTGAGTTTTGTTCTGCGAGATTGTTGTCCAATTCAGCCTGCAAGGCTTTACGTTGGTTGTCCAATTCGATGATTTGGTCAATAATCGGAGCAGCATCAACTCCTTTGATAGCGAGTCTGCTTATTGTATTTTCGCGTTCATCGCGAATTTGTTTAAGAGTCAGCATAGTTATTTCTATTAATGCACAAAGGTACGTTTTTTTTAAAGATGTCAGTAATAATAATCTATTTTTTTAACAGATTAAGCACTGTGATTTCGGGAGTAGCTCCGACTCTTGCCTTGAAAAATGTTTCGCCCAGTCCGATGTTTACGTAGAGGAACTGTTCTTTTTCGGAGTATAGTCCGCGGTATTCATCGAATAGTAGGGACGAGGGACTCCATCCGAAGAGTGAGAACTGCATTGCGTGGGTATGACCTGAGAGAGTCAGATCTATGTCTGTTTTTGGGGCAACAATCTCGGCACGCCAAAATGAAGGGTCGTGGCTCATCAGTATTTTGAAACTGCCGCTGACGCCAATCATTGCCTTGTTGAGATCTCCATACGAACGGAAATGTCGATTCTGAGAGATGTTGTCAATTCCTATCAACGAAATTGTGTCGCTTTCGGCTCGACTTAGGACAACATTGCTATTGGATAGCAGTCTCCAACCCATTTGTGATATTCTAGTTTTCAAATGATTGAGAGCCTCTTTCTGTTCATTTTTGGATTCCCACTTGCCGTACGCACAGAAATCGTGATTGCCGAGAATTGTATAGACTCCATCTTTTGCGTTGAGTTTGGATAGAATCTCCTGCAATCCGCCGTCGAGTTCCCACGGACCGATGGTTATCAAATCTCCCGTAACTAAAATGAGGTCTGGCTGTTGAGAATTAATCTTGTTGACAGCACGTTGCAATGATTTGTTTCTGCCTTTGAATGAAGCCAGGTGTATGTCTGAGATCTGTACAATTTTGTAGCCATCGAACGATGCCGGCAGATTTTGACTGTACAGTGAAACTTCATTGATTCTGTATATATTACGTTCGATGAAGGTTCCATAGCACCAAAGCAGTGAAGGTAGTAGTGTCGCCCATAGTCCGCGTTTGAATGATTTTTTGAATTTTCCACCTCCTAGTTTGATGACCATAGCGACGATCAGGTCTAACAGAACCACAAACAGAGTTGCTGAACATAGAGATACAACGTTTGAGATGATATCCATAATTTGTTTAGATTAGTTCTCAATATTGAAAAAAGGCTGCTAACAATTCGAATTTGTCAGACAGCCTCTTGATTGTACCCGGAGCGGGACTTGAACCCGCACGACCACAATGGTCACAGGATTTTAAGTCCGGCGTGTCTACCATTCCACCATCCGGGCAACAATGCGTGGCAAAGATAGCAAAAATCCATAATATGTCAAAATGTTTGGCAGAAAAGTTGTGACTATAGATATGGGAATGCAGATGAAAATCGTTCCACAAAGTTTTATTCAGTATAAATACAAATTAAATTATGAAAACAGTTTTTTATTTCGTAATTGCATCAGTGGCCATTTTGACCACGGCTTGCAGTGCAAAACGTACAATCACACGTAGCGGGTTGCCTCAAATGGTACCTGACACTGTGTTGCTCGTGAACAATGATGGAACAGTTGATCTCAATATGTCAATTATAGTTCCGCCTAAGTCAATCAGAAGGCACGCTTTGTTGACATTAACGCCGGTTGTTGTAGGGCAGAACGATATTTTGGAATTGCCGTCGATTGAGATAAATTCGTCAAAGTTTTCTGATGCTTCGTATACTATTCCGAGAAAGATGGTCAAATATGGTGCAACGATAACATATCGTGAACGATTTCCGTATGCCGATTGGATGGCCAATTCTAATACTTATCTGCGAGGTATGTCTGTAAAGAGTTCGGGACGCGACGTGGTTATGGATCGAATGATTGCCCGAGGCGTAGTCTCAAACAAACCAGAGGTGCAGAGTTGTGAACCCTGTCCCGAGCCGGAAACTTGTTACAAGCATAAAACCGTATCAGTTTCGAAGAGTGGACGTGCTCATTTTAATTATATGATAAACAGTGCGAAGATTGATCCGCGTTTGGATGAGAATTCGCAGAACCTTAAGGCAATCGAAGAACTGCTTACCTCGGTGCTTGCAGACACATCGAAACGAATCGTATCAATTGTCGTAGTAGCCGAGTCTTCACCTGATGGTGTCTATGAAAAGAATTTGATTTTGGCACGACAACGAGCTGATGAGTTGTGTAATTATATCAAGGCTCATTGTGGGTGTAAGGTCCCTTCTGATGCAGTGATGTCTGATTGTCGTGTGGCAAAGTGGAGTGAGGCAATACCTTATGTAAAGCGACTCTCGGTATCTCAGTCACAAAAGAATCGAATTATTGAAATTATCAATGGTTGTACCAATCAGGCACAGTGTGAACGAATGTTACGGGCAAATCCTGATTTGTATAAGATAATGAAAGAAGAGGTCTTGCCACAGTTGAGAGATGCGACATATACAGTTAATTACGTCCAAAATAACTATTAGTTATGAAAATTAATACTGGCTCAGGAGAACCCATCGGACTGCTGACACTCTGTGCGATATATTCGGTTTCGGTTGTAATATCGCTGCCGGGATTGGCGATATCTCCGATATTGGGAGAGTTAGAACACATTTTCCCATCGGCAACGCAATTTCAACTGCAACTTCTTGCTTCGATATCATCATTGATTGTCGTGCCATTTATATTGCTGAGTGGACGGCTGTCGATCAATCGCGATAGAAAGACGATTTTAGTTATTGGGTTAGGGTTATTTTTACTAAGTTCAGCGTTGTATCTTAGTGCGAAATCAATTGAGTCGTTGTTGTGGATAAGTGTTCTGTTGGGTATCGGAGCCGGTATGATTATTCCGTTGTCAAAGGGATTGATTGCCATATATTTCAGTGGGGCACAACGTCAGCGGCAGTTGGGAATATCATCTGGAGTGACCAATATGTCACTTGTAATTGCAACATTTTTAACTGGTGAACTCGCGGACATAGATTGGCATTGGGCATTTTTGGTCTATATGTTCTCGGCCGTTTCGTTAGTATTGGTACTTTTTCTCAGGCCGAATCGTAATGTACAACCGACTAAGGGTAATGTAAAGGTCGCAAGTCAGACTCCATTGCCGCGAGATATAGATGTTACATCTCGCACGGATGGACAGTCTCAAAAGAATACGAATTTCAAGATGCCTTGGGCATTGATGTTTTTCTACTTCACGTTATGTGTAATGGTGTTGGCAATTCCGATTGAATTATCTCTCTTTATCGAGCAACTGAAGATTGGCACCTCGGCAGACAGTGGATTATTGATAGCGGCATTTTTTCTGGCCATAACCATTCCCGGATTTACTCTGAGTTACTTTATTCGAATGTTGGGCAGATGGGTAAATGTCATTTCGACCTCATTAATTTTCATCGGAATGATGACCTTTTTATTCTCTCACAATATGTGGATATTGGCAGCAGGGGCTGTCGCTGCAGGATTTGGTTATGGAATAATGCAACCGATGGTCTATGAAAAAGCCGTAGTAAATGTCTCAAAACATCAGGCGACCTATGCACTTTCGTGGGTAATGACAATGAATTATCTCTCTATTATATTCTATCCGTTGGCCCTAAAATGGTTGAATTCGATATTTTCGACACAATCGGTATATGTTCCGTTCGGATTTAGTTTTATTATTTCGGCGGTAATGTTGGTATTGGTCTTTATCCGCAGACATCATCGCGTCTTAGGTCAGGAAAAGGCCTGATATAAGTCCCGTCGAAAAGAACGGGACTTCTTTATTTAGCAACTTGTAGCGATTATTTGCTCTGAATTAATCTCTGAGTCCAAACCGCAACGATTGCTAGCGTAAGTCTGGGCAGTATCAACCAGCCTGCACCTACGCCTATTGCTACGAATATTATGGTATCCTCCAGCATACTGTGTGATAGGGCAACGTGAGTGTTGAACAGAACTGCATCTTTATGGGAAATGTTATTTTTTCGGGCTTCTTCAATAAGAATTGCACCTCCGTAGGCAAGTCCTATCATATTGGCAACAATCCACAGGAATGATGTTGAGGTGTTGAGCCCGAAGAACTTTATAAACGGTTGCAGTGGATATATCAGCAGGTCTATGATCCCGAATTCACGCAGTACGTTTTGCAACACGTTCAGTCCTACTATGATTGCTACCATTTTGATGGTCAAAGGAATGGTTACATAAAACCAATTTATGAAGACTTCGTTCCAGGATTGAGGCTGAGTTGGTGAGGCCTCAAACATCAGCGGACCTGACATCTGTTCTGGCAACAACCAGTTCAGAATAAATCCGGTCAGAATAGATGCAGAGATACGAAGTGGAACAATAAAACTTGCCTTTGCCCCCGATTTCTGTTGCACCATCGTTTCGAGTATCAGATTGTGGGCAATCAGACACATTACACTCAAAATTGTAATCGATCTCAAGTCAACTCCGAGGGCAGCCATTACGGCTATTGCCGAGTAGAGGTTGGACAACATTGACGTTACGAGTACGAGTCCTGCCTTGCCTTGCAGTCCCATTACGTCAAACATCGGGGCTAATAAATCAGAAATCCAGGCTATTACTCCGAGGTAGTTCAGTATTGCGACTCCTATTGTGATGGGTAGCATCACTTTGGTCAGCCACCACGATGTTTTGAGACCGGGTTTAAGTGATTCGGTTACGGCACGTCTGAACCGATAGAATATATCTTTCATTTGATTGAATGGCAAATAATGTGATTATCAATTATTTCAACGTTAATTGAAAACGTGCTGCCGTGAGAGAACTTGATAGTCAGAGTACGATTTTCGCGGCTCGCAGATATGATTGTCAAATCTCGGATAAAATCGATTCCGTCGCATCGTGCGATCTTGTAGGCACACTCTTTGGCACACCAACCGATTGCTGCAACATCTGCAATATCTGAAAGGGGAGTCAGGATATTACACTCCGAGGCTGTCATAAATCGGTTTTGCACCCGCGAGAAATTTCGGTTGAGAGATTCGATATCGATACCGCAGAAACTCTTCGATATAATTACTGCGACTATACTTCCTCCGTGAGAGACGGAGATTTCCCGATTTAGTTTTCGGTCAACTATCGGACGTCCCGATGAGTCGTAGCTGATTTCGATCTGCTCGCAGCCGAAGTAGTTGCGAACCATTAAGTGCCAGCATAACCATTCGGCACGACGTTTCTCTCCGTGCAGTTTTTTGAGGAAATCTGTTTCGGGGTCAGAGAGGGTCATCATACCGAGCAACTCGTCGGACGATTCTTCGAGTTGCCATAATAGTATATCAGCCTCGTTGGAAGATAACTTGCTGATTAACGGCATCTTAATGTGGATTGATTACGATTTTTACCTGCTTGATATGATGTTTCGAACTTGTTTCTGCCGTAAGGGTCAACCAGCGACAGTTTACCTGTTCGTGTTGTTTTAGAAAATCGCCACGAATCTCGAGCATTACACCAGCAATAGTCTCAGCTTCGGGTGCAACTTCTTCGAAAAAGTTTTCTTCAAGTTCCAGAATATGGCCGACTTCACCGACGTGGGTTTTGCCGTCGAATAGGTATGTATTGTCGTCAATCTTGATATAGAAATTCTCGTCTTTGTCCGATTCGTCGGAAATGTCACCAACAACCTCTTCGAGAATATCCTCTAGTGAAACGAGTCCCAGGGTCGAACCATACTCATCAACAACAATCGCCATATGCACTCTGTCGCGTTGAAATTCGAACATTAAGTCGTTAATCTTCTTGAATTCGCTAACGAAATGTGGTTTTCGACACAACGACTGCCATTCGAAATCTTTATTATCGACATAGGGCAATAAGTCTTTGATATATAGAATTCCTATGATATTGTCAATGCTTTCGTGAAATACGGGCAGACGAGAGT